>DATBGA010000063.1:0-16187 GCA_036558225.1 Candidatus Methylomirabilota bacterium
GCAGATGTACATCGACGCGCCGGCCCGGCCCACGCCCGTCCCCGTGCCGCCGGCGCTCGCCGTCGTGGTGGCGGTGAGCGCGGCGGCGGTGGTGCTGCTGGGACTCTATCCGGGGCCGCTCGTCGACGCCGCGCTGCGGGCAGCGGCCCCGCTGTTCTGACCGCCGCCAGCCGGGCGCCTACTTCTTCCAGCGACCCTCGACGTAGACCCAGCCCTGCTGGGTCTGCTGGTAGCGTCCCGGGATCCACGCGCCCTGCGCCTCGACCCACCCGCCCGGGACCCAGGTCCAGCGGCCGCCCTGCCAGGCCCAGTGCCCGGCGATCCACACGAACTTCGGGCCGGGCGACGGCGGTGGCTTCTCCACCTGGACGGGTGGCGGCGGGGTCGGCGCCTGGGCGAAGCCGGGCGTGACCCCGAGCCAGAGGCCGAGGCCCATCACCGCCAGCAGAGCCCGCCCACGAATCGCCATGCCCTCGTCCCTTCCGGCCCTCGCCTGTTCCGACGGCTCCCGATCCCGCCCATTCAGGACCTGCCTGGACTTAGCTAAGCAGCCGGCCTGATCTTCCGTCAAGCGATCTCGCCGCGCCCCGTAGCTGCCGGAGGAGCCGGTGGATTTGACGCGGTGCGATCTTGACAGGGTCCAGGGCTCGCGCTACCGTACCGACCGGTCGGTACACCCAGATGAGCCCGTCCCCGGTCAAGGAGCAGATCCTGGAAGTGGCCACCCGGCTCATGGCGGTTCGGGGGTATCATCGGACCTCGCTCGACGACGTCCTCCGCGAGAGCGGTGCTGGAAAAGGCAATTTCTACCACCACTTCCGCTCCAAGGAGGAGCTCGGCTACGCAATTCTTGACCGACTGCTCGCCCGTTTCGAGGCCCGGACCCTCGCCCCGGTTTTCGGGGATCACGAGCGCGACCCGCTCGCCCAGCTCGACGCCTTCCTCGGGGAGATCCTCGCCACCCAGCGCGCCCGTAACTGCGTCGGCGGCTGCCCGATGGGCAATCTCGCGACGGAGCTGGCCGACGCCCACGAGGGGTTCCGTCAGCGGCTGGCCGGAGGGTTCGATCGCTGGCGCCAGTGCCTCGCCGCGGCGCTGAGCCGCGCCCAGGCGATGGGCACTCTCGCGCCCGAGGCGGACCCCGAAGCCCTGGCGCGCTTCCTGGTCGCGGGCATCGAGGGGGCCATCCTCCTGGCGAAGGTCCAGAAGGACATCCGGGTGATGGAGCACTGCGTCGCCGAGCTCCGGCGCCACCTCACGCTCTATCACCGCGCGGCGCCGGTCGAGGCCGCGGGGCGATGACCACCGAGCGCGCGCCGGTCGTCGCCGCCGAGACGCCGGACCAGCGGCTCCATCAGGATCTGCTCGCCCAGGCGCCGGGCGCGGTGGAAGCGCTGGTGCACCGCTACGGCGTGAAGATCTACCGGCTTGCGCTCCGCATCACGGGCAATCCCGAGGACGCCCAGGAGGTGAGCCAGGACGTGCTCTGGACGATCGTCCGGAAGATCGGCACGTTCAAGGGCGAGTCCGCGCTGGGGAGCTGGATCTACCGGATCACCGCCAACGCCGCCTACGAGAAGCTCCGCAGCCGGCGCGGCAAGGACGAGGTCTCCTGGGAAGCCCTCCTCCCGGCCTTCGACCGCGAGGGGCACCTGGTGGAGCCCGGCCACGACTGGACCCAGCAGGCCGAGGATCCCGCGCTCCAGGCCGAGGCCCGGCGGCGCCTGCGCGACGCGATCGAGAGCCTCCCGGCCGACTACCGCACGGCCTTCGTGCTCCACGACATGGAAGGTCTCTCGAACCCGGAGATCGCCGAGATGCTTGAGATCAGCCTCCCGGCCGTCAAGTCGCGCGTCCACCGCTCGCGACTGTTCCTGCGCCAGCGCCTCGCCCAGTACTTCCGGCCGGCCTGAGCCCGCGCCGGCCCGCGGCGCGATACATTGACAGCCCCGGACCGGTGTGGTCAAATCGGGGCTTCGGACAGCCCGCGCTCGCCGCAATTCTCCGAGGAGGCAGCCCCCGTGGAAGCCGTGATCGTCTCCGGAGGCAAGCAGTACCGGGTCCGGGAAGGGGACGTGGTGCGTCTCGAGCGTCTCCCCGCCGGGCAGGGCGACACGGTGGAGTTCCGCGAGGTGGCCTATCTCCGCGATGACGCGGAGCCCGTGGTGGACGCCGCCCGGCTCGGCGCCGCGCGCGTCCTCGGCCAGGTCGTCCGCGTCGGCCGCGACAAGAAGATCGTCGTCGTGAAGTTCAAGCGCCGGAAGAACTACCGGCGCCGGCAAGGCCACCGCCAGGCGTACACCGCGGTCCGGATCACCCGGATCGTCGCGGGCGCCTGAGGGCCCAGGGAGCCGTCCCATGGCGCACAAGAAGGGTGTCGGCAGCTCGCGGAACGGCCGGGACAGCCAGCCCAAGATGCTCGGGGTCAAGCGCTTCGCCGGGCAGTGGGTGCCGGCCGGCTCGATCCTCGTCCGGCAGCGCGGCACGCGGTTCTTCCCCGGCCGGAACGTCGGCCTCGGGGTCGACTTCACGCTGTTCGCCAAGGCGAACGGCGTCGTCGGGTTCGAGGAGCGCAACGGCCGGCGCCTCGTGAGCGTCCGCGAAGAAGCCGCCTCCTAGCCGCCCGCCCGCGCCCATGCCACCCGGACCGCCGTGTTCGTCGACGAGGTCGAGATCGACGTCCGGGCCGGCGATGGGGGCCGGGGTTGCGTCAGCTTCCGCCGCGAGAAGTTCGTTCCCCGGGGCGGTCCGAACGGGGGCGACGGGGGCCGCGGCGGCTCGGTGATCCTCGAGGCCGACGAAGGCCTCGGCACCCTCCTCGACTTCCGGTACAAGCGCCACTACGCCGCGCGCCGCGGCGGCCACGGCGAGGGCTCCGACCGCCACGGCAAGAACGGCGCGGACCTGGTCCTCCGGGTCCCCGTCGGGACGACGGTGCGCGACCGGGAGACGGGGCTCCTCCTCGGTGACCTCACGGTGAATGGCGAGCGGCTCGACGTCGCGCGCGGCGGCCGCGGCGGGCGTGGCAACGCGCGCTTCGCCACCTCGACCCACCGGGCGCCGCGCCGCGCCGATCCCGGCGAGCCGGGCGAGGAGCGCGGGCTCCGGCTCGAGCTCCGGCTCCTCGCCGACGTCGGCATCGTGGGCTTCCCGAACGCGGGGAAGTCGACGCTGGTCGCCCGCGTCTCGGCCGCGCGCCCGAAGATCGCCGACTATCCGTTCACGACGCTGGTCCCGACGCTCGGGCTCGTGCGGATCGACGAGGGGCGGAGCTTCGTGATCGCCGACGTGCCCGGGCTGATCCCGGGCGCGGCGGAGGGCAAGGGGCTCGGCCTCCGGTTCCTCCGCCACCTCGAGCGGACGCGCCTGCTCGTCCACCTGCTCGACCTCGACCCTGCCACCGGGCGCGACCCGGTGGAGGACTGGCGGACGATCCAGGCCGAGCTCAAGGCGTACTCGCCGGAGCTGGCCGCCCGCCCGCAGCTCGTGGCGGCCAACAAGGTCGACCTCGAGGGCGCCGCGCCCCGGCTCAAGCGCGTCGTGGCGATGGGGCGCCGCCGCCGGCTCCCCGTGATCCCGCTCGCGGCGCGGACGGGCCAGGGGCTCGCGGAGCTCCGGGCGGCCATCGCGGGCGCCCTCGCCGCGGCGCCCGACGCCCGCACGGCCGGGGCCCGGGCGTGACGCCCCGCCGGCTCCGGCGCGTCGTGGTCAAGGTCGGGAGCGGCCTGATCGCCGATCCCGTGGAGGGGCCGGATCGCGCCCGCATCGAGCCGCTGGCGGCCGAGGTGGCGGCGGTGATGGCGGGCGGCGTCGAGGTCGCGCTCGTGACCTCGGGCGCGATCGCCGCCGGGACGGCGCGGCTTGGGCTCGGCGGGAAGCCCCGGTCGATTCCCGAGAAGCAGGCGGCGGCCGCGGTCGGCCAGGCGGCGCTCATGTGGCACTACGAGCAGGCGTGCGCGGCGCACGGCGTCCGCGTCGCCCAGGTGCTGCTGACCCAGGAGGACGTGAGCCACCGCGAGCGCTACCTGAACGCCCGGAACACGCTCATGACCCTCCTCGGCTTCAAGGTGCTCCCGGTGATCAACGAGAACGACACGGTCGCGGTCGAGGAGATCAAGGTCGGCGACAACGACAACCTGGCCGCCCTCGTCGCGGCGCTGATCGACGCCGACCTCCTGGTGCTCCTCTCCGACATCGACGGGCTCTACACCGGGGACCCGCGGCGCGATTCCGCCGCGCGCCGCATCGCGCGGGTGGAGACCATCACGCCGGAGATGGAGGCGCAGGCGGGGGCCGGTGGGCCGGTGGGCACGGGCGGCATGGTGACGAAGCTCCAGGCGGCCCAGAAAGCGATGGCGGCCGGGATCCCCATGGTCATCGCCGACGGCCGCCGGCCGGGCGCGCTGCCGGCGGTCGTGAGGGGCGAGCCGGTGGGCACCTACTTCGAGCCGCGCACCGACCGGCTGGCCGCGCGCAAGCGCTGGATCGCCTTCGCGCTGCCGGTGCAGGGCACGATCGCCGTGGACGCCGGGGCGCGCCGCGCCCTCATCGAGCGCGGCAAGAGCCTCCTCCCGTCCGGCGTGCTCACGGTGGAGGGGCAGTTCGCGGCCGGCGACGCGGTCGGGGTGCGCGACGCCGACGGGCGCGAGTTCGCCCGCGGCATCGTGAGCCTGGACGCCCGCGAGCTCGAGCTCCTCCGGGGCCGGAAGACGGCGGACATGGAGCGCCTGCTGGGCTACCGCGTGACCGACGAGGTCATCCACCGCGACAACCTCGTCATCCTGTGACCCCCGCACCCCCGTGATACTCTAGGGCCCGTGGCGGCGATCGACGTGCGCGAGCTCGTGGAGACGCGCGCCCGGGCCGCGCGCGAGGCCGCCCGGAGCCTCGGGCTCGCCAACGCGCGCGTCAAGAGCGAGGCGCTCCTCGCGATGGCCCGCGGCCTCGAGGAGAAGGCCCCGGCCGTCCTCGAGGCGAACCGCGCGGACCTCGAGCGGGCGCGCGGCCAGGGGCACCCGCGGGCCTTCCTCGACCGCTTGACGCTCACCGACACGCGGGTCGAGGGCATGGTGGCGGGCATCCGCCAGGTGGCGGCGCTCCCGGATCCCGTCGGGGAGACCGTCCGGGGCTGGCGGCGGCCGAACGGGATCGAGATCGCGAAGGTCCGCGTGCCGCTCGGCGTCGTGGGGTTCATCTACGAGAGCCGGCCAAACGTGACCGCCGATGCCGCGGCGCTCTGCGTCAAGAGCGGGAACGCCTGCGTGCTCCGCGGGGGCCGCGAGGCGCTCGAGTCGAACGGCGTCATCGCGGCGATCCTCGCCAAGGGCCTCGAGAAGGCCGGGCTGCCTCCCGAGGCGCTCGGGTTCGTCGACGTGCCGGATCGCGAGGCCGTCGAGGTCCTGATCACGCTCGACCGCTACGTCGACCTCATCGTGGCGCGCGGCGGCGAGGCCTTCGTGCGGATGGTGGCCGAGCGGGCCACGATCCCGATCCTCAAGCACGACAAGGGGCTCTGTCACGTCTACGTCGACGCCGGCGCCGACCTCGCCATGGCCGCCGACATCGCGGTCAACGCGAAGGTCCAGCGCCCGGGGGTGTGCAACGCCCTCGAGACGCTCCTGGTCCACGCGGACGCGGCCCGGTCCTTCCTGCCCGCGGCCGCCGCGCTCCTCCGCACCGCCGGCGTCGAGCTCCGGGGCTGCCCCCGGACGCAGGAGCTCGTGCCGGGCATCGCGCCCGCGACCGAGGCCGACTGGGACACCGAGTACCTCGACCTCGTGCTCGCGGTCCGCGTCGTCCCGAGCTTCGACGAGGCGGTCGCGCACATCCGGCGTCACGGCTCCGGCCTGGCCGAGGCCATCGTGACGCGCGACTACCTCGCGGCGCGCCGGTTCGTGGCGGAGGTGGACGCGGCCTGCGTCCTGGTGAACGCCTCGACGCGCCTGGTCGACGGGCAGCAGTTCGGAATGGGCGCGGAGCTCGGGATCTCCACGTCGAAGCTCCACGCCCGCGGGCCGGTCGGCGTCGAGGAGCTCACCACGACCAAGTTCGTGGTGACGGGCTCCGGGCAGCTCCGCGAGTAGCCGTGGCGGGAGCCTCTCACTGAAGGGCCGCCGATGGCGGAGTGGCGGCTCGGCATCCTCGGCGGCACCTTCAATCCGATCCATCTGGGGCACCTGGTCCTCGCGGAGGCGTTCCGCGGGCGGCTCGGCCTCGACCGCGTCCTCTTCGTGCCGGCGGGGACGCCGCCGCACAAGCCGGCCGGCGAGCTCGTCCCGGCGCTCCACCGCTACGCGATGGTGAGCCTGGCCGTGGCCGGACATCCGGGCCTGGTCGCGAGCCCCGTCGAGATCGATCGGGCCGGGCCCTCGTACTCGGCCGACACCGTCGAGACGCTGGCGGGCGACTGGCCGGGGGCGCGCCTGTTCTTCCTGATGGGGAGCGACACCTTCCTCGACCTGCCCACCTGGCGCACGCCGGAGCGGCTGGGCGCCTTCGCGACGCTCGCGGTGGGCTACCGGGCCGGCAGCACGTTCGATCCCGAGGGGCCGGCGGCGCGCGCGGTGCTCGCCCGGCTGGGTCGGTCGGGCTGGCGGCGGGTGCCCCCGGTCGCGGCGGAGGCGCTGGCGCCCGGCGAGTGCGCGCTGGTCGAGACGCAACCGGTCGCCGTTTCGGCGCGGGGGGTGCGCGAGCGCCTCGCCGCCGGCGAGAGCGCGCGGGACCAGCTCCCACAAGCCGTCGCCGAGTACATCGCCGACCACGGCCTCTATCGCGAGCCCGCCTAGCGTGGCCGGTCCCGTCGCGGAGAAGGCCCGGCTGTCGGCGCGGGCCGCGCTCGACAAGCGGGCGGAGGCGCTCCAGCTCCTGGACCTGGCCGCCCTGTCCGGGATCGCCGACTACTTCGTCCTCTGCACCGGCGCGTCGACGACGCACGTGCAGACGATCGCCGAGGCGATCGAGGCGGCCCTCAAGGCCGCGGGCTACCGCGCCCTCCATCGCGAGGGCGTGGCGGCCTCGGGCTGGGTCCTGCTGGACTACGGGGACGTCGTCGTGCACGTCTTCCTGCCGGAGACGCGGGCGTTCTACGCGCTCGACCGCCTTTGGGGTGACGCGCCGGAGCTCCCCATCGAGGCCTGACCCCACCGGCTGCCGCGCGGCGGTGGTCCGACCACCGACCGACGGCGGGTCGACTCCCGGTCGAAGGCCGCGCGCCACCGGCTGATATCCGACGCCGCCGTCCCCGCCCCCGCCCTCGCGAGCCCGGGGGGTCCCGCGGCTGGACACCCCCCGGGACGCATGTTATAGGGTGACCTCAGCGGCGGGCGCGCGACGCCCGGCGATGCGGAGGACGCAGAACGACCATGGCGACCAAGCTCGGGGCGCAGCGGCTGAAGGCCTTGCGTGAGGCGCTCGTGGCCAAGCGCCGTCAGCTCGAGGATGAGGTCGGCCGGAGCGCCGTGTACGAGAAGGGCCTCGACGACGACACCACCAAGGACCTCGGCGACCAGGCAAACACCGCCTACACGCGCGAGTTCCAGTTCGAGCTGGGCAACGGCGACCGGCGGCTCCTGCGCGAGGTGATGACGGCCCTTCGGAAGTTCGACGAGGGCGGCTTCGGGGAGTGCGAGCGCTGCGGCGAGCCGATCGGCGAGAAGCGGCTGGAGGCGCTCCCGTTCGCGCGCTTCTGCATCGACTGCCAGCGGCGTCTCGAGCGCGAGGACAAGGCCGCCGCCGGCTGAGTCCGGCTCCCCGCCGCGGGGCCTCACGATGGCCCTCGCCCTCGGCCGCTGGTTCGATCCCGTCCTCGATCTCGTCTTTCCGTCCGTCTGCCCGGTCTGCCTGACCCGCTCGGACGACCCCGCGCAGCGTCCGTTCTGCGGCCCCTGCTGGGCGGCGCTGCCGGTCGGGCTCGCCCCCGGCTGCTCCGCGTGCGGCGAGCCCTTCCCGGGCCTGGCGGGGGCGTTCCCGTGCGACGCCTGCCGCAGGACACCGCCGCCCTATGCGTTCGCCCGCGCCGTCGCCCAATACCGGGACGGCATGCGGGAGGCGATCCACGCGCTGAAGTACGGCGGCCGGCCCCTGGTGGCCGCGCCGCTCGGGCGCTTCCTGGCCGAGGCGGGGCCCTCGGCGCTCCCCGTCTCGCTGGCCACGTGGGCGGACGGGCTGGTTCCGATCCCGCTGCACCCGGCGCGGCTCGCCGAGCGCGGGTTCAACCAGGCCGAGCTCCTGGCCGCGCCGTGCGCCGCCCGCTGGCGGCTCCCGGTGCTCGGGCGCGTCCTGGCCCGCGCGCGCGCGACGCTCCCGCAGACCCAGCTCGACCCGGAGGCCCGGCGAGCCAACGTGAAGGACGCGTTCCGGGTCTCGCGGCCGGCCGAGGTGCGCGGCCGGCACCTCCTGCTCGTTGACGACGTCCTCACCACCGGCGCGACCGTCGGCGCCGCGACCCGGGCGCTCCGCGCGGCCGGCGCGGCGGCCGTCGGCGTGCTCACGCTCGCCCGGGTCGTCTCACGCTGACGTCCGCCGGCGCGGGCCGGCGCGCGGCGCACGAGGGCGCGCCGCGTTGACCCCCCCGCGCCGGCGGCCTATAATCATCGATAATCCGCGACGTTCCTGACGGCCACACACCGGGATTTCTACGAGGGGGAGCCATGACGCTCAAGGTGGGCATCAACGGGTTTGGTCGGATCGGCCGGGTGTTCTACCGCGCCGCCTGGGGGACCCCGGACCTCGAGGTCGTGGCCGTCAACGACCTGACTGACGCGCACACGCTCGCCCACCTGCTGAAGCACGACTCGGTTCACGGGACCTTCGGACCCGAGGTTGTGGCCAAGGGCGACGCGATCTTCGTGGAGGGCCGGCAGGTCCGCGTCCTCGCCCAGAAGGACCCGGGGAGCCTCCCGTGGCGGGATCTCGGCGTGGACGTCGTGGTCGAGTCGACCGGGCGCTTCGTCGATCGGACGAGCGCGGCGAAGCATCTCGAGGCGGGCGCGCGGAAGGTCGTGATCACCGCCCCCGCGACGAACCCCGACGTCACCCTGGTCCTCGGGGTGAACGAGGAGGCCTACGACCCCACGAAGCACCACGTGGTCTCGAACGCCTCCTGCACCACGAACTGCCTGGCCACCGTCGCGAAGGTGCTCCTCGATCGCTTCGGCATCCGCCGGGGCTACTGCACCACGGTCCACGCCTACACGAACGACCAGAACATCCAGGACTTTCCCCACAAGGATCTCCGGCGCGCGCGGGCCGGTGCCCTGTCGATGATCCCCACCACCACGGGCGCCGCGAAGGCGGTCGGGCTCGTCCTGCCCTCGCTCAAGGGCAAGCTGGACGGCATCTCCATCCGGGTGCCGACGCCCAACGTGTCGGTGGTCGACCTGACGGCGGAGCTCGAGCGGCCGGCGTCGGTCGAGGCCGTCAACGAGGCGTTCCGGGCCGCCGCGGCCGGTCCGCTCAAGGGCATCCTCGGCTACACGGACGAGCCGCTCGTGTCGGTGGACTTCAACGGTGACGCGCGCTCCTCGATCGTGGACGGGCTGTCCACGGCCGTCGTGGACGGCGCCCTCGTGAAGGTGCTCGCCTGGTACGACAACGAGTGGGGCTACTCGAGCCGCGTCCGCGATCTCGTCACCTTCATGGGGCGGAGCCGGTAGGCCTGGCTCCGGAGCGGCCGGCCCGGGGGGCGGCTTCCGTCCTTTCGCCATGTCCAAGCGCACGATCGAGGATCTCGACCTCCGGGGCCGCCGGGTGTTCGTGCGGGTCGACTTCAACGTGCCGCTCGGACGGGACGGCGAGGTGAGCGAGGACGCGCGGATCCGCGCGGCGCTGCCGACCCTCCGCCACGCGCGGACGCAGGGGGTGCGCGCCATGGTCGTCGCCTCGCACCTCGGCCGGCCGAAGGACGGCCCGGAGCCGAAGTACTCGCTCGCGCCCGTCGCGCGGCGGCTCGGGGCCCTCCTCGGCGAGGCGGTGCCGCTCGCGCCCGACTGCATCGGGCCCGCCGTCGAGGGCCAAGCCGGGAGCCTGCCGCCCGGGGGCGTGCTGCTCCTCGAGAACCTCCGGTTCCACCCGGGCGAGGAGGCCAACGATCCCGCGTTCGCCCGTGCGCTCGCGCGGCTCGGCGACGTCTACGTAGACGACGCGTTCGCCGCCGCCCATCGCGCCCATGCCTCGACGGAGGGGATCACGCGGCACCTCCGGCCCGCGGTGGCCGGGCTCCTCATGAAGCAGGAGCTCGCGGCCCTCGCACGGATCTTCGACGCTCCCGCGCGCCCGCTCGTCGCGATCCTCGGCGGCGCCAAGGTCTCCGACAAGCTCGCCCTGATCGAGTCGCTGCTCGGCAAGGTCGACCGGCTGCTGATCGGCGGCGGGATGGCGTTCACCTTCCTTCGCGCCCAGGGCCACGAGGTCGGCCGGTCGCTCCTCGAGGCGAACCTGGTCGATTCGGCCCGTCACCTCATCGACGCGGCGCGGGCGCGCGGGGTCGACCTCCGCCTGCCCGTCGACACCGTGGTCGCCGCCTCGCCGGACGCCCCGGCGAGCGGCGTCGTCGAGAGCGGGGCGATTCCCCCGGATCTCATGGGCCTTGACATCGGCCCGGCGACCGTCCAGCGCTTCGCGGAGGCCCTCCGTGGCAGCCGCACCATCGTCTGGAACGGCCCGATGGGCGTCTTCGAGCGGGCGCCGTTCGCGGCCGGGACGCTCGGGCTCGCCCGCGCCGTCGCGGAGGCCCCCGCGCTGTCGGTCATCGGCGGCGGGGACACGGTGGCCGCCGTCCAGGCCGCGGGGGTCGCGGATCGGATCGGCTATCTCTCCACCGGGGGCGGGGCGTTCCTGGAATACCTGGAGGGCCGGACCTTGCCGGGCGTGGCCGCCCTGGACGACGCCTGATGACCGAGAGCGCCGTGCCGCGGACCCCGGTGATCGCCGGCAACTGGAAGATGCACACGACGCTCGCCGAGGCGCGGTCGCTCGCGGCGGCCGTGCGCGACGGCTGCCGGGGGCTCGCAAACATCCGCGTCGCCGTGTGTCCGCCCTTCACCGCGCTGGCGGCGGTCGGCGAGGTCCTGGCGGGCTCCGCCGTGCTCCTCGGCGCCCAGGACGCGCACTGGGAGATTGCCGGGGCCTTCACGGGGTCCGTCTCGCCCGCGCAGATCTGGGACATCGGCGCGCGCCTGGTCATCCTCGGGCATTCCGAGCGGCGGCACGGCCTCGGCGAGACCGACGAGGTCGTGCGCCGGAAAGTCACGGCGGCGCTCGCCCAGGGCCTCACGCCGCTCGTGTGCGTCGGCGAGACGGCCGCCGAGCGCGCGGCCGGCGGGACGCTCGAGGTCGTCACCCGCCAGCTCGAGGCCGCCCTCGGCGACCGGCCGGTCGCGGAGGCCGGACGCTGCTGGCTGGCCTACGAGCCCGTGTGGGCGATCGGGACGGGGCAGACCGCGACGCCGGCCCAGGCGGCCGAGGTCCACGGCCAGCTGCGCCTGGCGCTCGGGCGCCGGACGGGCCCGGCGGTCGCGGCGGCGTGCCCGATCCTCTACGGCGGCAGCGTCCGGTCCGAGGTGACGCCGGCGCTCATGGCGGAGCCCGACATCGACGGCGCCCTCGTGGGCGGAGCGAGCCTGAAGCCGGCCGACTTCATCGGCATCGTCCGCGCGGGCCTCGAGGCCAAGGGCCGGGCCGGCGTGGCCGCGCGCTGACCGACAATGACATCTAGCCAGTGAGGAGCCTCGCGTGTACTACGTGCTGATCGCCATCCACGTCCTCGTCTGTCTCGCCATCATCGGGATCGTGCTGCTCCAGGCCGGCAAAGGCGCCGACATCGGGTCGGCGTTCGGAGGGGGCGGGAGCCAGGCGGTGTTCGGCTCCATGGGCACGCCGACCATCCTGGGCAAGATCACGACGGTGGTCGCGATCCTGTTCATGATCACCTCGTTCAGCCTCGCGAAGCTCTCGTCGCGCGCACAGTCGGTCGTCCCGGCCAACGCGCCGGCGCCGGCCGAGACCCCGGCGCCCGGCGCTCCCGCGCCGCCCGCCGTGCCGAAGTAGCCGAGCCCCGCGGCGGGAAGCGGTGACATGATCCAGACGCCGGGCCGCGGCCGGGTGCTGGGCTCGCTGGGGGCGCTTCTCGTCCTCGCGGGCCTGTCTCTGGTTCTTCCCGGGCTCGCCTCGCCCCAGGCGGCGGGCGCCAAGGCGTCCACCGCGCACGGGTTCTCGATGTACGGGGACCTGAAGTACCCCGCGGGCTTCTCCCACTTCCAGTACGTCAACCCCGAGGCGCCCAAGGGCGGGGACGTGAAGCTGGCGGCCATCGGCACGTTCGACACGCTGAACCCGTTCGTCCTGAAGGGCGTCCCGGCGGTCGGGCTCGGCGGCGCTTTCGACACGCTGACCGTGCAGTCGGAGGACGAGCCGTTCTCCGAGTACGGGCTCGTCGCCGAGACGATCGAGATTCCGGCCGACCGGTCGTGGGTCGCCTTCACCCTCCGCCCCCAGGCGCGCTTCCACGACGGGAGCCCCATTACGGTCGAGGACGTGATCTGGACGTTCGGCGCGCTCAAGACGAAGGGGCGCCCCTTCTTCCGGGCCTACTACGCGCAGGTCACCAAGGCCGAGAAGGTGGGCGAGCGGAAGGTGCGCTTCGCGTTCGGGCCGGGTGACAATCGCGAGCTGCCCCTGATCGTGGGCCAGCTCCCCGTGCTGTCCCGCGCGTACTGGAGCACGCGGGACTTCGAGAAGACGACGCTCGAGCCCCCCCTCGGCAGCGGAGCGTACCGGGTCGAGTCCGTCGATCCGGGCCGTTCCATCACATATCGCCGGGTGAAGGACTACTGGGGCGCGAAGCTACCCGTGAACGCGGGCCGGGACAACTTCGACGCGCTCCGCTACGACTACTACCGCGACTCCACGGTGGCGATCGAGGCGCTCAAGGGCGGCGAGTACGACTTCCGCCTGGAGAACGTGGCAAAGAACTGGGCGACCGCGTACGCGACGCCGGCGGTGACGCGGGGGCTCCTGAAGAAGGAGGAGATCCGGAACGAGATCCCGACCGGCATGCAGGGATTCGCGTTCAACATCCGCCGGCCGCTCTTCCAGGATCCGAGAGTGCGTCGGGCGCTGGGCTACGCGTTCGACTTCGAGTGGAGCAACAAGAATCTCTTCTACGGCGCCTACACGCGGACCAGGAGCTACTTCTCGAACTCGGAGCTCGCCTCGAGCGGCCTGCCGAGCGCCGAGGAGCTGAAGATCCTGGAGCCGTTCCGGGGGAAGATCCCCGACGAGGTCTTCACCAAGGAGTACCAGCCGCCGACGACCGACGGGAGCGGCAACATCCGGGACGGCGTGCGGGAGGCGCTGCGACTCCTCGGCGAGGCCGGCTGGGCCGTCAAGGGCCAGAAGCTCGTCAACGCCCGCGGGGAGCCCATGCAGTTCGAGATCCTGCTGAGCGAGCCCACGTGGGAGCGGATTGCGCTGCCCTTCGCGAAGAACCTCGAGCGGCTCGGCATCACCGCGCGCGTCCGCGTGGTCGACGCGGCCCAATACGAGAAGCGACAGGACGACTTCGATTTCGACGTGATCGTCGCCCTCTGGCCAGAGTCGCTCTCTCCCGGCAACGAGCAGCGCGAGTTCTGGGGGTCCCAGGCGGCGGCCGAGCCCCGGAGCCGGAACCTCGTCGGCATCAAGGACCCGATCGTGGACCGGCTCATCGACCTGGTGATCCAGGCGCCGGACCGGCCGAGTCTGGTCGCCCGGACCCGCGCGCTCGACCGCGTGCTCCTGTGGGGGCACTACGTCGTTCCCCACTGGCACATCCGGGCGTTCCGCGTCGTCTACTGGGACAAGTTCGCGCGGCCCGCCGTCTCGCCCAAGAACGCGCTCGGATTCGATACCTGGTGGGTCGATGCGACGAAGGAGGCCGCCCTCGCCCGCCGAAGGGGCGAGATTCCCAAGTAGCCGCGGCGCCGCCAATGCTCGCCTACCTGGTCCGCCGCCTCCTGCTATTCATCCCCACGCTGTTCGGCATCATGGTCGTCAACTTCCTCGTTGTCCAGGCGGCGCCCGGCGGGCCCGTCGAGCTGATGATCTCCCGCTTGCGCGGCGAGGCCGTGGAGGCGACGGCGCGGGCCGGCGGCTCCGGCGGCGGCGAGACCCGGGCGGGCCCGAGCGGGCCGGTCGGCGGCGTGACTGACACGTACCGCGGCGCGCGTGGCATCGATCCGGAGCTGATCCGCCAGCTCGAGCGCCAGTACGGATTCGACCGTCCCGCCCCCGAGCGGTTCGTGCGCATGATCCGGAGCTACCTCGTGCTCGACTTCGGATCGAGCTTCTACCGGGATCGCCGCGTCATCGACCTGATCGTCGAGAAGCTGCCGGTGTCGGTCTCGCTCGGCCTGTGGACGACGCTGGCCATCTACCTCGTGTCGATCCCGCTCGGGATCGCCAAGGCCGTGCGCGACGGCTCGGAGTTCGACGTGTGGACCAGCGGCGTCGTCATCGTCGGCTACGCCATCCCCAGCTTCCTGTTCGCCATCCTGCTCATCGTCCTGTTCGCCGGCGGCAGCTTCCTCGACTGGTTCCCGCTCCGCGGGCTCACCTCGGACCACTGGCAGGAGCTCTCCTGGCCGGCCCGGATCGGCGACTACTTCTGGCACATCACGCTGCCGATCGTCGCGCTCCTCGTCGGCGGGTTCGCCACGCTCACCATGCTGACCAAGAACTCCTTCCTCGAAGAGATCAACAAGCAGTACGTGACCACCGCGCGTTCGAAGGGTCTGACGAAGCGCCGCGTGCTCTACGGCCACGTCTTCCGCAACGCGATGCTCCTCGTGGTGGCGGGCTTTCCCGCCGCCTTCGTGGGGATCCTGTTCACGAGCGCCCTCCTGATCGAGGTGATCTTCTCGCTCGACGGGCTGGGGCTGCTCGGCTTCGAGGCCGCGATCAATCGCGACTACCCGATCATGTTCGGGACGCTCTACATCTACACGATCGTGGGGCTCCTCCTGACCCTGATCAGCGACCTCACCTACGTCGCCGTCGACCCGCGCATCGACTTCGCCAGCCGGGAGCGGTGACGGGTGCTCCCCCACCGGGTCGGCCGGCGCCTGAGCCCGCTGACGCGCCGGCGTCTGCAGAGCTTCCGCGCGAACCGCCGCGGCTTCTGGTCCCTGTGGATCTTCCTCGTGCTGTTCGGGGTGAGCCTCGTGGCCGAGGTGGTCGCGAACGACCGGCCGCTGCTGGTCAAGTTCGACGGGCGGCTCTACTTCCCGATCGTGAGGACCTACCCGGAGACGGCGTTCGGCGGAGTCTTTCCCACCGAGGCGGTGTATCGCGACCCGGCCGTCGGCGCGATGATCCGCGAGAAGGGGTGGCTGGTGTGGCCGCCCATTCCGTTCCGCTACGACACCATCAACTACGAGCTGCCGGTGCCGGCGCCGGCCCCGCCGTCCCGGGTCAACTGGCTCGGGACCGACGACCAGGGGCGTGATCTCACCGCCCGGCTGATCTACGGCTTCCGGATCTCCGTTCTGTTCGGGCTCACTCTGACGCTGTTCAGCTCCGTCATCGGAGTCGTCGCGGGCGCGGTCCAGGGGTACTTCGGCGGGTGGACGGACCTCCTCTTCCAGCGGGTCATCGAGATCTGGTCGGGTCTGCCGGTGCTCTACCTCCTCATCATCCTCGCCAGCATCGTCGAGCCGACGTTCTGGTGGCTCCTCGGCCTCATGCTACTCTTCAGCTGGATGTCGCTCGTCGGCGTGGTCCGCGCCGAGTTCCTCCGCGCGCGCAACTTCGACTACGTGCGCGCGGCGCGCGCGCTCGGCGTCCCGAACCGCGTCATCATGTTGCGGCACGTCCTGCCGAACGCCATGGTCGCCACGCTGACGTTCTTGCCGTTCATCCTGAGCAGCTCCATCACGACGCTGACGTCGCTCGACTTCCTTGGGTTCGGCCTGCCGCCCGGCTCGCCGTCACTCGGCGAGATCCTGGCCCAGGGCAAGGCGAACCTCCAGGCGCCGTGGCTCGGCATCACCGGGTTCGTCGTGCTGGCCCTCATGCTGAGCCTCCTCGTCTTCATCGGGGAGGCCGTGCGCGACGCCTTCGACCCCCGGAAGACGGCGTGATGGCGACGGCGCCCCTCCTGGCGGTCCGCGACCTGTCGGTGTCGTTCGACATGCCCGGCGGCGAGGTGCGCG
>DATBGA010000064.1:0-8624 GCA_036558225.1 Candidatus Methylomirabilota bacterium
ATCGGAGAGTGAGCGTGGATCGGCGCCTCGGCTTCCTGTTCGTCGCGCTGTCCGCGATCATCTTCGGCTCGCTCGGGGTCGCCACGAAGGGCGTGTTCAGCGTCGCGGCCACCAACGCCTACTCGATCACGCTGCTGCGCGCCGTCATCGCGGGCCTGGCGTGCCTCGCGATATGCGCCCTCGCGCTCGGCAAGCGCGCCTTCCGGGTCGCCCGCCGCGACATCCGCACGATGGTTCTGGCTGGCCTGGTGATGGCCCTGTACCAGGTGACGTTCGTCCTCGCCCTCAACCTCGCGAACGTGACCATCGCGGCGCTCGTCACGCTCTGCACGGTCCCGGTGTTCGCCGCCATGCTGTCCAGATGGGCGCTCGGCGAGACTCTGCGGCCGAGCACCCTGCTGGCGCTGGTCTGCGCGATCGCGGGCGTCGCGCTGCTGGTGGGATTCGACGGCGGGGAGCGCGGCCCGAATCCCTGGATGGGCGTCGCCCTGGCGCTGGTGTCCGCCCTCAGCTTCGGTCTCTTCCAGGTCTGCGGGCGCATGCTGGCGAATCGCTATCACCCGATGCAGACGCTGTCGGTGTTCTTCCTCGTGGCCGCGCTCGCGCTCTTGCCGATCGCCCTGGCCAACGGCTTCGTCACGGCCTATCCCCCGGTTGGGTGGCTGCTCCTCGCCCATCTGGGGCTGGGGATATCGGTGGCGGGCTATGCCCTGCTGGTGCTCGGGCTGCGCACGACGCCCGTCACGACGGCCACGATCGTGTCCCTGCTCGAGCCCCTGACGAGCACGCTCCTGGCGTGGCTCCTGCTCGGGGAGCGGCTGGGCCCGCTGGGCATCTTCGGCGCGGCGCTCCTGCTGAGCGCGATGGCGATCGTCTTCCGGGCGAGCGTCACCGCCGTCGACGTCGCCGCGGCGCCGTCGACCGGCGCCCCCGCCTGACTCGCGGTCAGGCCGGCGCGACCTCGACTGCGGCGTCGAACGTGGCCTGACCCGCCGCGAACCCGAACACGTCGACCGCGGCGTCGGGGATCGCCGGCGCCCCCGAGGTCACCGCGTTCAGCCCCGTCCAGCCGTCGCGCATCCACACGGTCCCCGCCGGCACCCGCTCGGTCACGTGGGCGCGGGCCTGGAACGTCCCCCGCTCGTTGAACACGCGGATCGGCGCCCCGTCGACCAGCCCACGAGCCAAGGCGTCGGCCGGAGCGATCCAGAGTCGCGGCTCGGGATCCAGCCGGGCGAGCGTCGGCAGCGCCCGGCCGTGATCGTAGAACCCGTGGAACTGGGTGAGCGTGCGCCCCTGGCGGAGGACCAGCGGGTGGCTGGGGGCCGGCGCCGGCTCGTGGGCCGGCAGCGGCGGCAGACCGAGCGCCGCCGCGCGCTCGGAGTAGAGGTCGACCTTGCCCGACGGCGTCGCGTACCGGTGGGTGGGGTGCCCGACGTGCGAGATCCGGAGGGCGCGGATCCCTCCCTCCTCCCGGAGCGCGGCCACCGTCGCGTGGCCGGTCGCCGGGTGGTCCAGGATCGCGTCCAGCGGTCCCTCGTCCGTGTCCCACGGGTAGAAGTCGTCGATCCCGAGCCGGCGGGCGAGCTCGCGCAGGATCCAGACGGCGGACCGCGCTTCCCCCGGCGGCTCCAGCACCTTCGGCATCAGGTACAGGTGCGTGTTCGTGCTCTTACAGCCGAGCTCCTCGAGCCAGGACGTCCCCGGAAGCACCACGTCGGCGAGCTGCCGCGCCGTGTCGTTCAGGAAGAGGTCGTGGGACACGACGAGATCGGCGCGCCGGAGCCCTTCGGCCACCCGCTCCGCGTCGGCGTACGAGGACAGCATGTCGGTCCCGAACAGGAGCATGACGCGCACGCGGCCGTCGACGAGCGCCTCGGTGACGCTCGGCATCTGGTTCGGCACGTAGGCGCCCGGCGGGCGCCGCTCGGGCACGGTGATGTCGGAGAGGGCCTGGCCGTGGCTCGACGCGCCGTGGCGCGGTCCGAAGCCTCCGCCCGGCAGGCCGAGGTGTCCCGCGAGCGCCGGGAGGCAGCCGATCGCGCGCGCCGCCTGCCAGCCATTCCCGCCCTTGTGCATCGAGCTCCCGCCGAGGAGGATCATCGCGGGCCGCGTCGTCGCGTAGCGGCGGGCAAGGGCGGCGATGCGGTCGGCGGGGACCCCGGTGATCGGCGCCGCCCATTCGGGACCGAGGCCGCGGAGGTGGGTGACGAGCGCGTCGAAGCCGACGGTGTGCTGGGCGACGAACTCGGCGTCGTGGAGCCCTTCCCGGACGATGACCGCCATCATCGCGAGCGCGAGGGCAGCGTCGGTCCCGGGCCGGATCAGGACGACCTCGTCGGACTGCCCCGCGGCCTCGGTCTCGCGCACGTCGATCGTGACCACGCGGGCGCCACGCCGGCGAGCGGCGACCAGGCGGGGGCCCGTGTTCGGCTGGCTGGCGAGGTTGGCGCCCCAGAGCAAGACGAGGCTCGCGTGGGCGGCCATGTCCTCCTTCGTGTTCGCCTCGAGAACGCCCGTCAGCCCGAGGCCGAAGCCGCCGAGCCCCCAACAGATCATCGAGGGGTGCCACCACTGGCAGCCCCAGAGGTTGGCGAAGCGCCGAAGCAGGTGCGACCCGATCCGGGTTCCGTAGTTGTTCGCGAAGAGCCCGTGCCCGGCCCAGAACCCGACCGCCTCACGGCCCGCCGTCCGCATGCGGTCGGCCACCAGGTCGAGCGCCTCATCCCAGCTGACCCGGCGCCAGGCGTCCACGCCCCGCCGCTCACGGACCAGGGGATGGAGGAGCCGGCGGGGGTTGTCCACGATCTCGCGCGACGCCTGGCCCCGGACACACAGGAACCCGCGGCTGTCGGGGTTGTCCGGATCCCCCCGGACCTCCAGGAGGCGCCCGTCCTCGACCGTGGCGAGCATGCCGCAGAGCGTCGGATGGCAGCTCATGGGGCACATCGTGCGGATCGTGCGCCGGTCGCTCACCGTGACATCCACCGGCTCGCAGTATACCGGCGCGGTTGCGGGCCCGGAAGCCCACCCGACCGACCGCCGTCCGGGACCGGGGGAGCACGATGCGGATCGCCTCGCTCGAGACGCTGCACGCCGACGGCGGCCGGCGCGCCTTCGACTTCGTCAAGGTCACGACCGACGGGCCCCTCTCCCCTTCTGGGAAGCGAGGCGCCTCAGATCGGATAGCCCCTGAGGCCCTGCAGCCCCTTGAGGCACGAGATCTCCCCGCAGTGCAGCGCGGCGTTGAGCAGCACGATCGTGAGCACGAACACGACGGACCGCTCGCCGAGCCCGAACGCGGAGAGGTCCAGCGGCTGCGCGAGCACATCCGGCGACAGCGTGGCGAGGTACTCGTCCGTCGCGGCGTAGACGGCCTGTCCGTAGCGCTGAAGCGCGGCGAGGTCCACCTCGCTGTGCCGGCTCCACGTCTTGAGATCGGCCCCGGGGCCGAGTGGCGGCATCTCGCTGACTCCGGTGCGCCCGGCCCAGCTCGTCGTGGCCAGCGGCTCTCGCCCGCGCACGAGCCGCTGGATGGCCATGTCCTCGCTCCCCACCACGTGGACGTAGTTCGCGGCGATGCTGAACGCGGTCCCCGGCGGGTCCCACGTCGCCTGCTCGGGAGTGAGGCCCGCCATGGTGCCCGCCAGCGCCTCGTGGGCCATCCGCAGGAGACCCCGGTACATCTCGGTCGCCGTCATCGATCGGCTCCTTTCGGTCGAGACACGCCTGGGAGATTACCGGCTACGCGAGGCCCGGACCGCCCGGATCGTCGATTCCGGGGACGAGGTGGCGGGCCGCGACGCCGGCGCTACTCGCTTCGCTGCAGGACGGACTGGAGGAACTGCCGGGTCGCTCGTGGCGAGGCGTCTTGAAGATCTGCTCCGGTATCCCCTCCTCCACCACGACGCCCTCGGCCATGAACAGGACCCGGTCGGCGACGTGCCGCGCGGGTCTCGTTGCGCAACAAGCCGGCGGGTGCGCGCCGCCGCGCGGACTCAACTTCGAGGGCGGCGATTCTCCGGATCGAACGGGGGCTCGGCGAGGACCCGGGCGGGGCGACGCTCGCCCAGGATCTCGACGGACAGCGGGGTGCCGGGCGCCGCGACCTCGGCGTCGAGGTAGGCGACGGCCAGGCTCTTGCCCAGCCAGTGGCCGTAGCCGCCGGAGGTCGTGATTCCCGCGACGCGGTCGCCGGCCCAGACGGCCTCGTTCCCCCAGCAGTCGGCGTCGAGCGCGTCGACATCGAGGGTGGCCAGGCGCTTCCGCACGCTGTCCCGACGCTGACGGAGAAGGGCGTCGCGACCGATGAAGTCGCCCTTGTCGAAGGCCACGAACCGCTCGAGCCCAGCCTCGAGCGGCGTGACCTCGGTGTTGATGTCGGCGCCCCACGCGCGATACGCCTTCTCGAGCCGCAGCGAGTCCATCGCCCGGAGGCCGAAGTCGACGAGCCCCAGGCTCGCGCCCGCACCCGTGAGGGCCTCGTAGAGTCCAGTCTGGTATTCCACGGGGTGGTGCAGCTCCCACCCGAGCTCGCCCACGAAGTTGATCCGGAGGGCGCGCACGGGAACCGAGCCGACCCGGATCTCGCGCGCCGAGAGCCACGGGAAGGCGCCGTTCGACAGGTCGGCATCGGTCACGCGCGCGAGGACGTCGCGGGCGCGGGGCCCGGCCAGGATCAGGACGCCCCACCGGGGGGTCACGTCCTCGATCGCCACGCTCCCGGCGGCCGAGGCGTGTCGACGGAGCCAGTCGAGATCGTGGAGCTCGGCCACCGCGGCGCTCAGCACGAGGAAGCGGTCCGGCTCGAGTCGCGTCACCGTCACGTCGGACTCGATCGAGCCTCGCGGCGTGAGGAGCTGGGAGAGCGCAATCCGGCCCAGCCGGGGCAAGCGGTTCGCGCACAGCCGGTCCAGGAAGGCCTCCGCGCCCGGGCCGCGCACCTCGTACTTCGAGAAGCTCGACAGCTCGAGCAGTCCCACGCGCTCCCGGACGGCGCGCGCCTCCCGACCGACGGCGTCGAACCAGTTGGTCCGGCGGAAGCTCGGCCGGTCGCACCGCTCCGCGCCCGTCGGGGCGAACCAGTACGGCCGCTCCCACCCGTTCCGGACGCCGAAGACCGCGCCGGCGGCGCGGAAGCGATCGTAGAGCGGGCTGGTCCGGGCCGGCCGACCCGGCCGGCGGTCGTCCTGCGGGTAGACGATCGCGTACTCGTCCTCGTAGATGTCGACGCACCGGGCGAGCGCGTAGCGCTCCGTCGCGTAGGCGCCGTACCGCCGCGGGTCCGCCTCCCAGAGGTCGATGGACGGCTGGCCCTCGGCGATCCACTCCGCGAGGTATTGCCCTGCGCCGCCGGCCTGGGTGATCCCGAAGCTCACGCCGCACGCCAGCCAGAAGCCCGGCAGCCCGAAGGCGGGCCCGAGGAGAGGATTCCCGTCCGGCGTGTACGTGATCGGCCCGTTGACGATGCGCGCGATGCCCGCCCGGGCCAGCACGGGCACGCGCGTCATCGCGCTCTCGACGATCGTGCGGAGCCGCTCGGGATCCGGCGGCAGGAGATCGGCGCCGAAGCCGGCCGGGATCCCTCCCACCCCGAACGGCTTGGCCCCCCGCTCGTACGGTCCGAGCAGGAGGCCGTGCCCCTCCTGCCGGAGGTAGTAGGACACGTCGACCTCCCGCAGGAGCGGCAGCTCGCGGCCGAGCGCCTCGATCTCGGGAATGGCCTCCGTCACGAGGTACTGGTGCTCCATGGGGATGATCGGGAGGTCGAGGCCCGCCAGCTGGCCAACCTCGCGGGCCCACGTCCCGGCCGCGTTCACCACGACCTCGGCCAGGAGATCGCCCCGGTCGGTGACGACCCGCCACTCCCCGCCCGTCGTTCGCTCGAGCCCGGTCACGCGCGTGTGACGGTGGACTCGCGCGCCACGGTCGCGCGCGCCCTTGACGAGGGCCTGCGTCACGCTCGTCGGGTCGACGTGACCGTCGTCCGGGTTCCAGGCCGCGCCCAAGAGGCCTCGCGTCTCGACGAGGGGATGGAGCCGCCTGATCTCGTCGGGCCCGATCACCTCGAACGGGAGCCCGATGGTCCGCGCCTTGCCCCGGTGGCGCCGGTACTCGTCCATCCGGTCCGGCACGGACGCGAGACGGAGGCTGCCGGGGCGATGGAACCCGACCGCCTGCCCGGTCTCCGCCTCGAGGCGCTGGTAGAGCCGGGTGCTGGCGAGGTGGATCCGCGAGAGGTTCAGGCTCGTGTTGAAGTGGGGCGTGTTGCCGGCAGCGTGCCACGTGGAGCCCGACGCCAGCTCGCCCCGCTCGATCAGGACCGCGTCGGTCCACCCCATGTGCGCGAGGTGGTAGAGGACGCTGGCGCCGAGGATGCCTCCGCCGACGACGACGACGCGGGCCGTCTCCGTCACGGCTCTGCTCCTCCGGTGGTCAGGCGCGCGGCCGCTGGAGATAGGCGGCGATGCGCGCCGCCTCGCGCTCGCGGAACCGGACCGCGACGCGCAGCTGCTCCAGGTACTGGTCGAGGATCTTCCCGCCGAGCTCGATCCCGTGGGCCGGGAAGAACGCGCGCACCTCGGCCTCCCACTCGGGGCGCACGAGGGCACTGACACCGTCGAACACCCGGCGGAACGCGCTCGGCGGATAGAGTCGCCGCATCGTCTCCCAGTGTCCCTTCACGAACTCCCAGGCCTGCGCGCGCCCCCAGACGCTGACCAGGATCGCCCGGACGACGTAGGGCGCGTCCTGGCTCCGGATCTCGCCGTCCACCGCGTGCTGGAGCGTCCGGGCGACGAGCTCCGGCTGGCGGAACGCGGCCATGGCGTAGAGGTAGCGCTGCTCCTCCTGCGGGCTCCGGGCGTGCCGGAAGCGCTCGCGGAACTCGGCGTACTGGGCCTCGTCGCCGGCCCGCGCCAGGATGGCGATCAAGGCGGGCAGCACGTTCGGGTCGACCGCGTGCTCGTCGGCCCGGTAACGCCCGTACAGGGCGCGCGCCTCGCTCTGGACTTCCTGGTCGTCGCCGAGGACACCCACCGCCCGGAGGAGATCGCCGCGAAGCTGGCGCGTGAGCTCGTCCTCCCCGGGCCGCGGCGTCCAGCCGAGCCGCCGGGCGGCCGGCCCAACGCGGTCCCGGACGAACGCCTCGAGATCTTCCCGGACCTCGTCGTCGATTGCCCGGTTAACGTAGGCCAGGGCGCTGACGAGCACCGCCCACACGTTCCGGTCCGTCTCGTCGCGGAATCGTGCCGTGAGGTCGAGGAACGCCGGCGCGTCGAGGTCGCCGGCCTGGGCGAGGGCGAAGCAGTCCGACACCAGGCCGAAGCGCTCGATCGGCGCCAGGACGCCGAGGTTCGCGGTCAGCCGGCCGAGGAGCGCGGGCGCGTAGCCGACCCGGTAGAAGCCGTGGCCGCCGGCGTTGACGACCACCCACTCCGGCGCGCCGGGGAGCGCGAGGTCATCCTCGGCGGCGCCCAGCAGGAGCTTCTGCTCCATCACCTGGCCCGCCACCGATGCCCGCACCGTCACCGGGACCCGCCAGAGCTGGGCCGGCTCGTCGGCGTTCCCCGGCGCGAGCTCGCCGAGGTACGTGAAGCGGCGCTGCGTGAGGGCGAGCTTCGCCCCGTCCGCCCGCACCTCGACCAGTGGGTAGCCCGGATGGAAGACCCAGCCGTCCATGATGTCGGGAATGGGCTGCCCCGACGCCTCGCCCAGGGCCTTCCAGAGATCCGTGGTCTCCGCGTTCTCGTACTCGTGCCAGCGGAGGTAGAGGCGCACGCCCTCCCGGAACGTGTCGGGCCCGATGTGCTGCTCGAGCATCCGGAGGACCGAGGCACCCTTCTCGTACGTGAGGAGATCGAACATCGCCTCGCAGTCCCGCGGCGCCCGGACGTCGTACTCGATCGGCCGGCTCGCGTGGAGCCCGTCGACCCCCATCGCCGCGGCGCGCGAGACGCCGAAGCTCACCCACCGCTGCCACTCGGGCTTCCACGCGTGGACGGCGAGCATCTCCATGAAGGTGGCAAACGCCTCGTTGAGCCAGATCCCGTTCCACCACACCATGGTCACGAGGTCGCCGAACCACATGTGGGCGAGCTCGTGCGCGACCACGTCGGCGATCCGCTCGAGGTCCGAGTGGGACGCCGCGACCTCGTCGACCAGGAGCGCGGTCTCGCGGAACGTGATCGCCCCCAGGTTCTCCATCGCGCCCGAAGCGAAGTCGGGAATCGCCAGGAGGTCGACCTTGTCGCCGGGATACGGGATGCCGTAGTAGCGCTCGAAGAAGTCGAGGCAGAACGCCCCCGCCGTCCGCGCGTAGGCGGCCAGGTGGACCTTCCCTCGCACGCACCAGACGCGGAGCGGCGTCTTGCCGACCATGACCGGCTCCGTCGACTCCAGCTCGCCGACGATGAAGGCGACGAGATACGTCGACATCCGGATGGTGTCGCCGAACGTCACCGCCCGCCGGCCGGACCCGGCCGCCTCCTCCCGGATCGGCGCGGTGTTCGAGATCGCCGTGTAGCCGTCGGGCACGACGAGCGTGACGCCGAAGACGGCCTTCAGCGCGGGCTCGTCCCAGCACGGGAAGGCGCGCCGCGCGTCGACCGCCTCGAACTGCGTCG
>DATBGA010000065.1:0-18580 GCA_036558225.1 Candidatus Methylomirabilota bacterium
GGCCGGGCCGCCGTCACCGAGGAGGGTTCGGGGCGTCGCCCCTCGGCGTCACTTCGCCATGTAGTCGGTGATCTTGATCTTGCCGGCCACGATGTCGGCCCGCGCCTGCTCGAGCCGCTTCTCCATCTCCGGGGTGATCAGCTTGCGGTTGTACTCGTCGATCGAGTAGCCGACGCCGCCCTCGGCGACGCCCAGGTTGCGCACGCCGGGCTTCCACGTCCCGTCCTTCGCGGTCTTGAACGCCTCGTACACGGCGAGGTCCACGCGCTTGATCATGGAGGTCAGAATCGAGCCGGGATGGAGGTGGTCCTGGTTCGAGTCCACGCCGATGGCGAGCTTCCCCTTGTCCTTCGCCGCCTGGAGCACGCCGAGGCCGGTGGCGCCCGCCGCCGCGTAGACGACGTCGGCGCCGCGGTCGAACTGGCTCCGCGCCAGCTCGCCGCCCCGCGTCGGGTCGTTCCAGGCCGCCGGCGTCGTCCCGGTCATGTTCTGGTAGACCTCGATCTTCGGGTTCACGTACTTCGCGCCCTCCTCGTAGCCGAGGGCGAAGCGGCGGATCAGCGGGATGTCCATCCCGCCCACGAACCCGACCTTGCCGGTCTTCGACGCCATGGCCGCCGCCATCCCGACGAGGAAGGAGCCCTCGTGCTCCTTGAAGACGATCGACTGGACGTTCGGCAGATCCACGACCGCGTCGACGATGGCGAACTTCAGCTTGGGGAACTCCTTGGCGACCTTCTCCATGCCGGTGGCCTGGGCGAAGCCGATGCCCACCGTGATCTGGGAGCCGCGCCGCGCCATGTTGCGCAGCGCCTGCTCGCGCTGGGCCTCGCTGGTGACCTCGAACTCGCGGTAGGCGATGCCGGTTTCCTTCTTGAAGCGCTCGGCGCCGTTGTAGGCGGCCTCGTTGAAGGACTTGTCGAACTTCCCGCCCATGTCGAACACGATGGCCGGGGCGAACTCCTGCGCCGCGACGGGGCCGGCCAGCGCGCCGGCCAGGGAGATGAGTGCGAGCACGAGCACGGCCACGATCGATCTCCACGGATGTGTCATGTCGAGCGCCCCCCGTTGTGCCCCATTGAGTCGATGACGCCAGGCGACGATCCGGCGTCGTTTCCGGCGCCCCGATCATACTCACCGGGCCGGAATTAGCCTAGCCCGTCCCCGGCGAAGATCGGGCCGCGCCGGACGCGCGCGCCGGCCCCGTCTCTGGCGACGGTCATGCGATTCGGCTATGCTGCAGACCGGCCGGCCGAGATCGATCGATGAGCGCCTCCACGCGTCCCAGAGTCCTGATCTACCTGGCGGGTCCGCTCGGGTTCTCGGAGGCCGGTCGCCACTTCTACAACACGGTGCTGGTCCCCTTCGTGGAAAGCCTCGGCTACGAGGCGCTCGATCCCTGGACCCTCACCGAGCCCCGCAAGATCCAGGCGGTCCAGCGGATGCCGTACGGCCCCGCCAAACGCGAGGCGTGGCGGACGCTCAACCTCGAGATGGGCGCGACGAACCGGGCGGCGATCGACCGCGCGCGCGGCGTCGTGGCGGTCCTCGACGGCACCGATGTCGACAGCGGCACCGCGGCCGAGATCGGCTACGCCTTCGCGCGGGGCAAGCCCATCGTCGGCTACCGGGGCGACTTCCGGCTGAGCGCCGACAACGAGGGGAGCATCGTCAACCTGCAGGTCGAGTACTTCATCCGGGCGAGCGGGGGCACGATCGTCGAGCGCTTCGAGGACCTGGGGCCGGCGCTCGGCGCCGTCGGCCTCCGGTGGCGGCCCGCGAGCCGCGGAGCGCCGGGGGCGTCGCCCGCGGGCGGCCGGCGTCCCGGCCGTCGGCGGAGAGTAAGATGAGGACGGACAGCCATCGAAGGAGCCCGGTCACGTGTGCGTCCACTTCAGAGGAGGAGCTACATGAGCGCCAGGATCGGCATCCACCGTGTTGGCAGCTGGCTGATCATCCTCACCCTGGTCGGGGCGATGGGCTGCGCGGCCCCGGCCCAGGCGCCTGCCGCCAAGGCGGCGGCTCCGGCCGCTCCCGCGCCGGCGCCCCAGGCCTCGGGTCCGCCCGCCCACGACCTCCTGGACGCCGTCCTGTGGATGCAGCGGTCCGTGGAGTACAAGGCTACGACGATGGCCCTCTACGCGCTGGCTCGCCTCCGCCTTGACGAGGCCCTGGCCGATCCGGGCTGGACAGCCCTCGTCCCGAAGGAGCAGAGCGGCGCGTACCAGTCGCTGCCGCCGGCGGTGATCCTGGACGTCGACGAGACCGTGCTCGACAACTCCGGGTATCAGGCATGGAACGCCATCAAGGACACGACGTTCGACGGCAAGACGTGGACCGCCTACGTGAACACGGTGACGTCGCTTCCGATTCCGGGCTCCGTCGAGTTCACCAGGTACGCGGCCTCGAAGGGCGTGAAGGTCTTCTACGTCTCGAACCGCACCGCCGAGGAGGAGCCGGCGACGCGGAAGAACCTCGAGAAGTACGGGTACCCGATCGACAGCGCCGTGGACACGGTGCTGACCTCGCGCGAGAAGCCCGACTGGACCTCCGCGAAGAGCACGCGCCGCATCTACGTCGCCAAGGAGTACCGGGTGCTCCTCAATCTCGGGGACAACTTCGGAGACTTTGTCGACGAGTACCGGGGCACCGAGACCCAGCGGCTGGCGATCCTCGAGCAGTTCAAGGACCGCTGGGGCCGCCAGTGGATCATGCTGCCGAATCCCACCTACGGCTCCTTCGAGTCCGCGCCGTACAAGCACGACTTCAAGGTGTCCGAGGCCGACAAGCGCAAGGCCAAGCGCGATGCGCTGGAGCCGTGGCCGGGCCCCTGAGGGCCCGGGTGCACGGCGGCGGGCCGAAGGCCGCCCGGAGGATCGGGCCGCCGCGCCAACGGGACCTCACGGCCGATGTGGAGCCCGCAGTGACGGTCTCGACGTCTTGAATCACGCAGGTCCTCCCGACGGCACCCGATGAAGCGAAAGCCTCCGGCGCTTCCCATGGCCCCGGGTCCGCGGCGCGCCTCACCGGCCGGGGACACGGCCATGGACCCCGTGTGCGGCATGACCGTGGACCCGCGCACGGCGGCCGGATCGCACGTCCACGGAGGCCGTACCTACTGGTTCTGCTCGACCGGCTGTCTGGAACGCTTCCGCGTCGACCCGGAGCGCTACCTCGCCGCCGGCCCGGACGCGAGGGCGCATTCGCCCACGCCGGCGCCCGCCGGCGCCACCGGCGGCTTCACGTGCCCCATGCACCCGGAGGTCCGTCAGCCGGGGCACGGGGCATGCCCTCAGTGCGGCATGGCGCTTGAGCCGGCCACGATCGAGGCGCCGGCCACGCGCACCGAGTGGGTCTGCCCGATGCACCCGGAGATCGTCCGCTTCGGACCGGGCACCTGCCCGATCTGCGGCATGGCGCTCGAGCCGCGGACCGTCACGCTCGACGAGGAGGCCAACCCCGAGCTCCGTGACATGACGCGCCGGTTCTGGGTGGGGCTCGCCCTGACCGTGCCGCTCGTGGCCGTCGCCATGTCGGACCTGATCCCGGGCCAGCCGCTCCAGCGCGCCGTCTCGCCGCGCCGCCTCGCCTGGCTCCAGCTCGTGCTCGCGACGCCGGTCGTGCTCTGGGCCGGCGCCACGTTCTTCGCGCGCGCCTGGGCATCCGTCGTGAACCGGAGCCCGAACATGTTCACGCTGATCGCGCTCGGCACGGGCACTGCCTACGGCTATAGCGTGATGGCGACGCTCGCCCCGGGCCTGTTCCCGACGGCCATGCGAAGCCATGGGGGCGAGGTCGGTGTCTACTTCGAGGTGTCGGCGGTCATCACGGTCCTGGTGCTCCTCGGCCAGGTGCTGGAGCTGCGAGCCCGCAGCCGCACGAGCGGCGCGATCCGGGCCCTGCTGGGGCTCGTGCCGACGACAGCGCGGGTCGTGCGGGAGGACGGGCGGGAAGAGGACGTGTCGCTCGACCACATCGGTGTCGGCGACCGGCTCCGCGTGCGCCCCGGCGAGCGGATCCCCGTCGACGGCGTCGTGCTCGAGGGGCGCAGCGCCGTCGACGAGTCGATGATCACCGGGGAGCCGCTGCCCGCCGCGACAGGGCCGGGGGACCGGGTCACGGGCGGCACCGTCAACGGCGCGGGCGCCTTCGCCATGCGCGCGGAGCGCGTCGGTCGCGACACGCTGCTCGCCCGGATCGTCCGGCAGGTCGGCGAGGCCCAGCGGAGCCGCGCGCCGATCCAGCGCCTGGCGGACCGAGTGGCCGCCTACTTCGTGCCCGCGGTCGTGACCGTCGCGGTGCTGAGCGCCTTCGCCTGGGGCACGATGGGGCCCGAGCCGCGACTCGCCTACGCGCTCGTGACGGCGGTGGCGGTCCTGATCATCGCGTGCCCGTGCGCGCTCGGGCTGGCGACGCCGATGTCGATCATGGTGGGCACGGGCCGCGGGGCGACGGCGGGGGTTCTCATCAAGCACGCCGAGGCGCTCGAGGTCCTGGAACGGGTCGACACGCTCGTCGTCGACAAGACGGGGACACTGACGGAGGGGCGCCCTCGGCTCGCCCGCGTCGTGGCCCTTCCACCCCACGAGGAGGCGGGGCTCCTGCGTCTGGCCGCGAGCCTGGAGCGGGGGAGCGAGCATCCGCTGGCCGACGCGGTCGTCGCGGCCGCGCGGGAGCGTGGGCTTGCGCTCGAGGAGGCCGCGGAGTTCCGCGTCGTGCCGGGGCAGGGGGTATCGGGCCGGATCGGCGGCCACCGGGTCGCTCTCGGCAACGCGACGCTCATGGCCGAGCTCGGCGTCTCCCCCGCCCAGCTGAGCGAGCAGGCCGAGGCGCTCCGCCGGGAGGGGCAGACCGCGGTCCTGCTCGTCGTCGACGACCGGCTGGCGGGACTCGTGGCGGTGGCGGACCCGATCAAGGACTCGACCCCCGAGGCCCTCCGGTGGCTCCGCGAGGATGGACTCCGCGTCGTCATGGTCACGGGGGACAGCCGCACGACGGCGGAGGCCGTCGGGCGGACGCTCGGGATCGACCACGTCGAGGCCGAGGTCCTGCCCGACCAGAAGACCGCGATCGTGAAGCGTCTCCAGGCCGAGGGGCGCGCCGTGGCGATGGCCGGCGACGGGATCAACGACGCGCCGGCCCTGGCCCAGGCCCACGTCGGGATCGCCATGGGCACCGGCACCGACGTCGCGATGGAGAGCGCGGACATCACGCTGGTGAAGGGCGACCTCCGAGGCATCGCGCGGGCCCGGCGGCTCAGCCGCGCGACGATGCGGAACATCCGGCAGAACCTCTTCTTCGCGTTCGTCTACAACGTGCTCGGGGTGCCGCTCGCGGCGGGGGTCCTCTACCCGGTGCTGGGCCTGCTCCTGAGCCCGATGGTCGCGAGCGCGGCAATGACGTTCAGCTCGGTCTCGGTGATCGCCAACGCGCTGCGCCTCCGGCGGGCCCCGCTCTGAGCGGGGCAGCGCCGCCGGGACGCGCTGAGCCCGGAGCGCGCGCGGCGGGCTAGGCGGGCGGCGGGACGCCTAGCACCTGGGCGATCTCGCGGATCGCGGCGGTCTCCGTCTCGCTCACCCGGGTCCCCCCGATCCCGAGGAAGCCTCCCTCCTTCGCGGCCTCGGCGGTCCGCTGGGCGATCGCGACCAGCCAGCGCTTGAGCCCGTCCGCCTCCTCCCGCGTGGCCTTCCGGTCCAGGAGCACGGCGACCGTCCGGCAGGTGTCGAGGGCGTGCGCCCGGAGCTGCTCGGTCGCCAGCCCCCGCAGCTCGGCCGCGTCGAGCTGCGCGCGGCCGTCCGGCGAGGACAGGTCGGCCACCAGCGCGAGGAGGAGCTCGTTCGAAAATCCGCCCTGACCTTCCGCCTGACTCTTGGTCTCGGCCACGAGCTTCCCCACGGCGAACAGCTCCCGCAGCACGCCGAGGGGCCCGCTCGGGCTGGCGGCGACCACGGCCAGCCCGGCCATGAGAGGAGCTTTCAGGACGAGCTTCCACTCCTCGGCCGAGTAGTCGGTCTTGGTGGACACGGCGAGATCCGTCCCGCGGGCGTCCGAGACGAATCAGGACTTGGCGGCCGGGGGCACCGGCATCTTGAGCGCCTCGAGCGCCTCGACCGCCTTCTTCTTCACGGCGTCGGCCTTGGCGACCGCGTCGGCGATGTTGCCCCCCTTGAACGCGGCATTCGCGTCCTCCCAGCCCTTCGTCGCGTCGGCCAGGTCGGCCTTGGCGGTCTCAAAGTTCTCCTTCGTCACGTTGGCGGGGAGCCTCTTGCTCTTGGAGAGGATGTCGACCCGCGACTTGACGGCCTCCACCATCTTGGGGAGACCGGCGCTCATCTCGTCCCAGGCCTTCGTCAGCTCCGCCTTCTTCGCAGTCGCCGCCGCGGCGACGTCCTTCGCCTTGGCGGCAAGCGCGGGCGCCTCGGTCAGCACGGCCTTGTAGTCGCCCTTGGCAAACTTCTCCTTCACCGCCGCCAGCGACGCGTCGAGCGCCTGCACCTGGTCCGGAATCCACTTCGCGGCGTCCGACTTGACCTCGGCGACCGCGGCCTCGGCCGCCTTGACCGCCTGCTCCGCCGGAGCCTTGTCGCTGGCGCACGCGGACAGGAGCACGAGCGCCGCCGCGCACAGGATTTGGTTCACGCCTCGCATCGTCGCCTCCTCCCGTCGGCTTGGGTATGAGCCCGGGTGGCCTCGGTCAGGGGATGCGGAGTCGCTGGCCGATCTTGATCTTGTCGGGGTCCTTGAGGACGTCGCGGTTCGCCTCGAAGATCTTCGGGTAGAGGCTTCCGTCCCCGTAGTAGCGCTCCGCGATCTTCCAGAGCGACTCGCCCTTCGTGACCTCGTGCCACTGCTCGGTGCTCCACGCGTCGCTGCCGCCCGGTATCGTGTCCGTCCTGTCGCTCACGCCTGCTCTCCTCCTCGTCCCGGCGTTGTTCCCACGTTTTGCTGCGCCCCGCGCCTCGCCATCGGCCTTCGGCGCTCGGGCCGGCGAGCGCGGTGGCAGCGTATGATCCCTGGTCCTAGGCTCCGACAGAGGAGAGGGCCCGCGCAATACGACTTTGGTCCTACGGAATCTCTCCCGGGAGGCGACCGTGCGGTCCGGGCGGGGCGGGCGAGCGGCGCGGCGTGCTACGATACGCCCCGCCTCGGGTCGGGTGCCGTGACGCCGTGAACGACGTCGAAGGAGGTCCAGGATGAGCGCTCCCCTCGCGGTCAAGGCAATCGTCCGGCTCGCCCTCGCGATCCTGGTCGCGGCCGCGGCGTCGCTCGGGCCGGCGACGGTCGCCGACGCCCAGGCGCTGGTCGTCGGCGCCAACTTCGTGGTCAAGAGCCTCGACCCCGCCCGCACCGTCGAGACGACCAGCAACATGGTCAACCACTCCGTCTACGACTCGCTCGTGACCTTCGACGGGGAGGACCTCTCCACGCCCAGGCCGTCGCTGGCCACTGACTGGACGGTGTCGGCGGACGGGAAGACGTACACGTTCCGGCTCCGCCACAATGTGCGCTTCGCCAGCGGGAACCCGCTGACGTCGGCGGACGTGAAGTGGTCGTTCGACCGGGTGCGCTACGTCAAGAGCAACCCGGCGTTCTTCCTGAGCTCCGTCGAGGAGATCCAGACCCCGGACCCGTTCACCGTGGTGCTCAGGCTCAAGGCGCCGAACCCGTCCCTGCTCCCGATCCTGTCGAGCTCCAGCCTGGGGGCCGTCGACAGCCAGCTCGTCAGCCAGAAGGGTGGCGACGCCAGCCCGGACGCCAAGGACAAGGACAAGGCCGAGCCCTTCCTGCTCGCGCAATCCGCCGGCACGGGCGCCTACGTCATGGAGCGGTACGTGCCCGACCAGGAGATCGTGCTGGTCCGCAACCCGAGCCACTGGCGCGGCGCGCCCAAGGTCGAGCGCATCGTGATCCGCAACATCACGGAGCCCGCCGCCCAGAAGCTCCAGCTCGAGCGGGGGGACCTGGACATCGCCACCGGGCTCGACCAGGACCAGATGCGCGCGCTGCGCAACACCCCCGGGGTCACCGCCAAGGCGAGCCCGGCGGCCACGACCTTCTACGTCCTGATGAACGCCGACCCGCAGATCGGCGGTCCGTTCGCCAATCCCAAGATCCAGCAGGCCGTGCGCTACGCCCTCGACTACGACGGCATCCTGGCGCTGGCCGGACCGGGCGCGGTCAGGCTGGCCGGCGTAATCCCCACGGTCTTCCCGGGCGCCGTCGATCCGCGCCAGGGGGTCCGCACCGACCGCGATCGAGCCCGTGCCCTTCTGCGGGAGGCGAACCTGGGCGAGGTGAAGGGCATCCTCACCTATGCGAGCGACTCGACCATCTTCGGCGTCCAGATGAACCTGCTCGCCCAGAAGCTCCAGGCGGACCTCGCCGCGGTGGGGATCGGGCTCACGCTGAACGGGCTGCCCCGGGCGACGGCGCTCCAGCTCTACCGGGATGGCAAGAACCAGCTCGGCGCGTGGAGCTGGGCCGCCGATTATCCCGACGGCCAGAACTTCCTCGTGTACGCCCCGGGGCGGACCGTCGGGAAGCGGGCGGGATGGCTGCCCGAGTCGAGCCCGGAGGCGCGGGAGCTCGCCCAGATCGCCGCCGACGCCGAGACGGAGCGGGATCCGGCGAAGAGCGCCGGTCTCTACCGGAAACTCGACGAGCGACTGGCCCGATCGAGCCCATACGCGCCGCTCTTCCAGCCGGCGGTGCCCTATGCCTTCCGCTCCAACGTGCAGGGCGTGACGTTCAGCAGCGTGTGGGGCGTGGATTTCTGGACGGTGAGCAAGTAGCAGGGTCTCGACCTGACGAGCTTCCGGCTGTTCGTCGCCCGCCGGCTTGTCCTGCTGGGGCCGATGCTCGTCGGCATCACCCTGCTGACGTTCCTCCTGTCGCACTCGGTCCCGGCCGACCCGGTCGCCGCGAACCTGGGGGAGCAGGCCGCGGCCGACCCGGTGGTCGTGGCGGCGTTCCGGCGCGAGTGGGGTCTCGACCGCTCGCTCCCCGAGCAGTACGGCATCTACCTCTGGAACCTGGCCCGCGGGAACCTCGGCGTGTCCATCTCGACCCGCCAGCCGGTCTGGCTCGATCTCCGCCAGACCTTCCCGGCCACGATCGAGCTGGCCGTCGTCGCCATGGGCCTGAGCGTCCTCGTGGGGATCCCGCTCGGCGTGCTCTCCGCCGTGAAGCGCGACAGCCTGGTCGACCAGCTGACCCGCGTGGTCTCGCTGGTGGGTGTCTCCATGCCGATCTTCTGGCTGGGGCTCGTGGCGCTGCTCGTCTTCTACGCGCGGCTCGGATGGGCGCCGCCGCCCGGGCGCCTCTCGGCGACGCTCGCGGCGCCGCCGATGGTCACCGGGTTTCTCCTGGTCGACTCCCTCCTGGCGGGCCGGCCGGCGGTCGCGCTCGACGCCCTGCGGCACCTGGTGCTGCCGGCCGCAGTCCTCGCGACCTACAACCTCGGCATCCTGACCCGCATGATGCGCGGCAGCACGCTCGACGTCCTCGGCGAGGACTACGTGAGGACGGCGCGCGCCAAGGGGCTGGCGGAAGGCGCGGTGACGCTCCGCCACGCGGCGCGGAACGCCCTCATCCCCGTGGTCACGGTCATCGGGCTGAGCTTCGGCCGGCTCCTGTCGGGGGCCGTCGTCACCGAGAGCGTCTTCGCCTGGCCGGGGCTCGGCCTCTACGCGTTTCGCACGGCGACGTCGCTCGACTTCCCGGCGATCATGGGCGTCGGGATCGTCGTGGCCACGGTCTACGTCCTCGCGAACCTGCTGGTCGACGTCGCGTACGCCCTCATCGACCCGCGGATCCAGGTGGGGCAGTGAAGACCTCCGCGCTCGCGGCGACGGCGTTCGCGGTGGTCCTCCTCTGGCTCGCGCTGGCGGTGGCCGCGCCGCTCCTCGCCCCCTACGAGCCCCTCCGCCAGGACATCGCGGGCCGCCTCGCTCCGCCGAGCGGGGACCACTGGCTCGGCACCGACGCCCTCGGGCGGGACGTCCTGAGCCGCATCCTCCATGGCGCGCGCATCTCCATCCCCGTCGGGCTGGCGGCGGTGATCCTGGCCGCGCTGCTCGGGGCGGTGGTGGGCGGGCTGGCCGGCTTCGTGGGCCGCCGGCTCGACGACGTCGCGATGCGGGTGACCGATCTCATGCTGGCGTTCCCGACCGTCATCCTGGCTCTCGTCATCACCGCGGCGCTCGGCGTCGGGATCCGGAACGCGGTCATCGCGATCATGATCGCGTGGTGGCCGACGTACGCCCGGCTCGTCCGGGGGCTCGTGCTGGCGGTGCGCGAACGCGAGTACGTCCAGGTCGCCTACGCGCTGGGGGCCTCCGACGGGCGGGTCCTTTGCCGGTACGTCGCTCCCAACGTGATTTCGTCGATCGTCGTCCTGGCCACCCTCGACGTGGGCCACGCGATCCTGACGTTCGCGTCGCTCTCGTTCCTCGGCCTCGGGCCGCCGCCCGAGGTGCCGGAGTGGGGCTCGATGATCGCCGCCGGCCGGAACTACCTCGACCAGTGGTGGATCGCGACCTTCCCCGGGCTGGCGATCCTGAGCCTCACGATCGCGTTCAACGTCGTGGGCGACAGCCTCCGGGACTTTCTCGACCCGCGCCTCCGCAAGCTGTGAGCCGGCGCGCGCTCAAGTGGGGTGGATGCGCTCCTCCGGAACCTCCACTCGCTTGACGCCCTTGAAGCTGAACAGGAGCTCCACGAGGTAGACGGGTGGGTCCGGCGACGTCTGCCGGACGATCGTCCCGAGCGCTTCGCGGACGTTCTGACTGAACGAGACGCCCTGCACCACCATCTCAGACAGATCGACCTTGACGCGCTGCCCGGGGCTCAGCATGGCGTCAGGAATCTCGCGTCTCGAGACGGCGCAGGAACACCTCGATCTCCTTCTTCGTCTGGAGATCGCCGTTCTGGGCGGCGACGTCACGGCCCTGCGCATAGACGGTCCTCGCCTCGTCCAGGCGGCCCGCCCGCTCGAGGGAGCGCCCCAATCCGCGGTAGGCCGCCGAGTAGTCAGGTTTCAACCGGATCGCCTCACGGTACTCCGCCACGGCGCTCTCCGGATGTCCCGCGTCCAGGTACGCACCCGCGAGCCCGAAGCGAACGACGGGATCCTCGGGCTCGAGCTCGACGACTTCCTTGAATTCGGCGATGCGATCCCGCTCTGTCATGTGGATCTGCCCGTTGCCGGATCCGTAGCAGGCGACGTGACGTCGCTCATTGTCCGAACATTTTGCGCAGGTTCTCGAGCCCGGCCTCGTAGATGCCGCGGATCACCTTGACTGCTTCGGGCTCGGAGGTGCCCGCCGGCTCGAACGAGCTGGACCACTCGACGTTGCAGCTCGCCCCGTCCTTGCTCTCCTCCACGTGGAGCGTCGCATTGTAGCCGGCGACCGGCAGCGGACCCTCGAGGATCGAGTAGGAGTACGTCCGCTTCCGGTCGTCCTTCCCCTCGAGCCGCTCGACGATGCTGCCGCCTCCGCGCAGCGTGAGGCGACGGACGGTGGCCGCGCCCTCCTTCGTCTCTTCGCTGTTGGCGACGGCCGGATGCCACTTGGCGAGGCTGTTGAAGCCGCCGATGGCATCCCACACCGTGCGCGCGGGGACCGGGAGCGTGGTGGACAGGCTCACCTTGGTCATGGATCGTCCCTCCGTTCCCTCCTCGGCATGGTGGCCGCGGGCGGCCGCGCGACGGGGCCGGACCGGATCAGAACCGCCAGCGAGTGGCCGCCTCGAGGAAGCGCTTCTCGTGCATCCCGAACGTCACGCGCGGGCGCACCGCGTAGATCGGCCCCGTCGTGGGATCGAGCTTCCAGGGCTTGTACTTCGCGTGGTACGGCCGCGCGAGGCGCGCCTGAGCCGTCCTGTCCGTGACCCGTCTGGCCACGCCTTCCACGATGACCGCCTCGTCGGCGCGCTCGCTGCACACGATGCAGCGTGGATTCCGCGTCAGGTTCCGCGCCTTGCGCGACTCGCGCCCAGTGCTGAAGTAGAACGCTCCATCGACCCAGATGCCCCAGACCGGCATCGCGTGCGGCCTCCGGTCGGGTCGGACCGTGATGAGCCAGTAGTTGTGGGACCTGGTCAGCCGCCGCTCGGCCCAGGCCCAGGGCAGAAGCCCCCGGCTGGTCGCCGGCAGCCCGTAGCCCGGCATCTCGGGACGCTCGGTCCGTGGAGTGGCGCTGCGGCGCGAGGCTAGTCGTGCGCCCTTCCTCGCAGGCATCTCGAGTACTCCGCCTTTTCTCGACAGTGGTCCCGTTGGTCCGATTAGGAGCTAGCATACAGCGCGGTGCTCAGATACTTCATCCCGGAGTCGACCGCGAGCGTGACCACGCTCCGGTCCGGCCCCAGGCGGCCGGCCACCCGCAATGCGGCCGCCACATTGGCGCCGGTCGAGGTGCCGGCGAAGATCCCTTCATCCCGAGCGAGACGCCGGGCGGTCGCCATCGCGTCCGCAGTGGAGACCATCTGGACCTCGTCGGCAAGCGCATCGCTCCACAGGGGCACGACGAACCCGGCGCCGGTGCCCTCGATCCGGTGAGAGCCGCTCGGCCGGCCCGACAGCACGGCCGACTCCTCCGGCTCCACCGCGACCACATGCACGGCGGCGTCATGGGCGCGCAGGCGCGTGGAGATCCCGCGCAGGGAGCCGGCGCTGCCGACGCTCTGGACGAAGGCGGCGATCCGCCCGCCGGTCTGCTCCCATATCTCGTCGGCCATCCGCTCGTAGCAGGACAGCTGATCGGTGTTGTTCAGCTGATCCGTCCAGTAGCTGCCGGGAGCCGAGGCAAGGCTTCTCGCCGTCTCGATCATCTCGAGGGTCAGCGCCTTCGTCGTCCCGCCCGTCGGGCTGTGGACGAGTGTGAGCCGGGCGCCGAACGCCTTCATATGGTCCCGCTTCTCCCGGCTGAAGGCTTCCGATGTCACGATCTGAAGCGGGATACGCTTGGCGGCGCAGACGAAGGCGAGCGACACGCCCGTGCTCCCCCCCGAGTACTCGACCACTGAGCCACCCGGCCGCAGCCGGCCATCCGCCTCGGCCGCCTCGACCATGGCGAGCGCCATCCGGTCCTTCATGCTGCCCGTGGGGTTCTCGAATTCCAGCTTGATCAGGATCCGGGCGCTTCCCTCCGGAACGATGTGCTGGAGTGGAATGAGCCTGGTTCGACCGATCATACCGAGCACCGTCATGCGCTGGGATCCTCGATGAATCGCCGACCGGGACCTGGGGGTGAGGCTGCGGCCGGGCTGTTCGTTCTCGTCTCTCGGGCGGGCGTCGGGCGCGTCACGAGCGGGCTCCCGGCCAGGGGGTGTGGAGGAGCGTGTACTCGCCGATCGTCCGCTCGCCCGACGGGCCGACGCCGTAGAGCGCGAGCCTGACCCGTTGCGATGGAAGGGTCCGGATCACGTCGCCGCGCTCGACGAACACTACCTCACCACGCTCGGCGTCCACCGGCACATCCGTCCGGCGCTCGCGCAAGGAATCCGGCGCGTCCAGGTACACGAGATCGACCCGCTCCCCGGAGCGAAATTCACCCAGGAGCGTGACCCCGATCAGGTCGTCGTCCGGCCCCGCCGTGCAGCGGGTGTGGCCGCCGGCCTCGACGCGATGGTGCCGGATGCGCACCCCGTCCTGCTCGAGCCGCGCGAGGAGGGCAGGGGTCAGCATGAGAGGCACCCGACCGCGACCGACCAGATCCCGGGTGTCCGCGTGGATCTGGACGAGCCGCTCCAGCCGCCGGGCGCAATCGACGCACTGGATCAGATGCTCCTCGGTCGCAGCTTCGGCTGACGGCGGCAGCTCGTCGAGCCAGTAGTCGACGAACACGGCGAGGGGCGGGGGGGTCAGGCACGTGCTCACGGCAGTCCCGCCAGGCAGTCGTGGAGGCGGGCGAGCGCCCGGTGGCGGAGCACCCGGACGTTGCCGGGAGACGTCCCGAGCTCGCGGGCGATCTCGTCCGCGCTCCGCTCCAGGTAGAAGGTCAGCGCGACGACGGTCCGGTCCCGGGCGGGCAGACGCTCCAGACAGTCGGCGAGCCGGTGGCCGTCGACGGCGGCGCCGGCGGACGGGGCGGGCGCCGGCGCCAGGTCATGGGCGAACTGGGCAAGGAGCCGGGCCCGCCGCCGCTCGCCCCGGCGCAGATTCACGATCGTCATGCGACAGGCGCCGAGCACGAAGGACGCGAGCCGTTCCGGCTGCCGGATCCGGCCGGCCCGCAGGGCCTCGAGCGTGGTCACCAGCACCTCCTGGACGAGATCCTGGGCCGCGGCCTCGTCGCGGAGGCGGCGGAGGCCGAATAGGCGGATCCGAGGCGCGAAGCGCCGGGCGAGCTCGGCCTCGGCCGCGTCAGCCTGTTCGGGACGCCCGTCGACGATCCGGCGTGCGAGCTCCGCGTCGTCGACCTCTGGCACTTCCGGCAGCTTCGGCACGCGGGCCACGTTAGCACGCCACGACACGCCGGGATGTGTCGCGAGCCGGGCGACCGTTACACGGCCGCCGGTGCAGTCGCGCGGCCGACGCGCCGCCCGTCGATTCGCGTTCGCGGCCACCGTTGTAACGGATGGCCCGCGGGCGACACACTCTGGCGACAGCCACACGAAGGGAGGGCCCATGGCCACCAGGAGCGATGGAGCGCGCACCAACGTCCACGAGATCGCGAGCGGCATCTACCGGATCAGCACCCCGGTGAGGATGGACGACGTCCCCGGGGGGTTCACCTTCAACCAGTACCTCGTCGTCGACGACGAGCCGCTGCTCTTCCACACGGGGCCCCGTCGCCTCTATCCCGAGGTCCGGGATGCGGTCGCGACCGTCCTGCCGGTCACGACGCTCCGATGGATCGGCTTCTCCCACGTCGAGGCGGACGAGTGCGGATCCCTCAACCAGTGGCTGGCGGCCGCCCCGCACGCCACTCCGCTGTGCGGACAGGTGGCGGCCATGGTCTCCATCGGCGATCTGGCCGACCGCGCGCCGCGGGCCCTGGCCGACGGGGAGACGCTCTCCCTGGGAACGCGCCGCGTGACCTGGCTCGACACGCCGCACCTGCCGCACGCGTGGGAATGCGGCTTCCTCCACGAATCGCACACGCGGACCCTGCTCTGCGGCGATCTGTTCACCCAGGGAGGAGGGGGCCTTCCGGCGCTGACCGAGTCCGACATCCTCGGCCCCAGCGAAGCCTTCCGGAAGCCCATGGACTACTTTTCGCACACGCCCAACGGGCGCCAGCACCTCGAGCGCCTCGCCGGCCTCGAGCCCACCACCCTCGCCTGCATGCATGGCAGCGCATGGCGCGGCGCCGGCGGGGCGCTGCTCCGAGCCCTGGCCACCGCGATCGAAGGTTGAATGGCGGTGGGCGGGGCGCGATCCGCCGGCGGCGCTACGGGGAGCGTGATGCGCGGCGATCGAGGGCGATCCGGCCCTCCCGCATGACGACGAGAAGCCGCGCCGGGTCCTGCAGGACGCGCACGTCGCGGTCCGGCTCGCCGTCGACCACGAGCAGATCGGCGAGCTTGCCCCGCTCGAGGGTGCCCAGGCGATCCTCGACGCCCAGGGCCGCGGCGGCGTTCCGGGTCGCCGTCAGGAGCGCCTCCGCGGGCGACAGGCCGCGTTCCACCATCAGCTCCAGTTCGTAGGCGTTCTGCCCCCAGTGGTCGCGGAGCGATCGGTAGGTGTCCGTGCCGAGGGCCATCCGCACGCCGGCCTCGCAGGCGCGCCGGAACCATCGGTCGCCCACCTCGGCGACGCGCTGGTACTTTCGGACGACGTCGGCGGGGGCGCGGCCGGCGGCGCGCCCGGCCCGGGCCCGCTCCGAACGGATGGAGATGGTCGGCACCATGAACGCGCCCGTCTCCAGGAACAGGGCGAGACATTCCTCGTCGAGCTCCGTGCCGTGCTCGATGGTGTCGACGCCGGCGCGGAGCGCCCGCTTGGTCGCCTCCGCGGTGTGGCTGTGGACGGCGACTCGCTTGCCGACCGCGTGCCCCTCGTCGACCAGGGCGGCGAGCTCCTCGGCGGTGTAGTTTCGCCACCAGAGCTCCTCCTTGTGGCCGGCCGCGCCGCCCGACGCCGACGTCTTGAAGAGGTCGACGCCCAGCCGGATCTCCGCGCGGGCCAGGCGGCGTACCGCCCAGGGACCGTCGGCGTAGACCGATTCATCCCGCGGCCATGCGTCCGGAAGGGGGAGGTCGGAATGCCCGCCCGTTTGTCCCACCCAGCCCGCGGCGAAGATGCGTGGGCCCGGCACGAGCCCGATCGCGATGGCCCGCCGGAGTGCCAGCACCTCGAGATTGAGCGGGTTGATCGGGCCGGCCAGGTCGCGCACGGTGGTGAAGCCGGCCTCGAGCATGAGCCGCGCGTTCTTCGCCGCGTGGAGCGTCAGGAGCTGGGTGCGGGCACCCACCTCGGCCCAGATCGCGTTCGGTTCGTCGGGGTCGACCACGCTGACGAGGTGGACGTGGAGATCCATGAGCCCGGGCATGACCGTGGCCCCGGCGGTCTCCAGCCGCGGTCCGGTCCACTCGTGAAGCTCGGCCGCAGGGGCCACGCGCTCCACGCGGCCGTCCCGGATCACGAGCGCCATGTCTCGTCGGATGCTCGCTCCGGTGCCGTCCCAGAGGCGGCCGGCCACGAGGAGGAGCTCGCTCGGGCCCGGGCCTCGTGGCTCGACACCGCGGTGGGCCGCGTCCGGCATCGAGGCTAGCTTGCCTCACGCGGGAACGGCGCCACAAGAGCGTTCCGGGCTCGACCGACCCACACTGCCCCTGTTGACGGCGCCCGACCCACGCGTTCCGCTGCGGCCCGGCTTGGTGGCCGCGGTGGGGCGAGTCGGCGGCGCCAGGGGACGGAGGCTGGGTTATCCTGGCCGCCACCCGGCAGGATTGATTCGCGTTCCCGTCGCCATGGGCCGGGCCACCCGAGGGAGGCGCGCGTGCGATTCGGCATCCTGCTGACGAACCAGCATCCGCCCGGCGCCCCGATGGTCGACCGGTTCGCCGACGCGATCGAGCAGGTGCGGCTGGCCCGCGATCTCGGATTCGACCTCCTGGTGTTCGGCCAGCACTTCCTCCTGAACGAGTATCAGGCGACCCAGCCGGCCGTGGCGGCGGCCCGGCTCGCGGCCGAGTCCGGCTCGATGCGGATCGGGATCACGATCTACCTCCTGCCTCTGCTCAACCCGGTGGCGGTCGCGGAGGAGGCGGCCTCGTTCGACGTCATCACCGGCGGGCGCTTCATCTTCGGCATTGGGCTGGGCTATCGCGACGAGGAAGATCAGGCCTTCGGGCTCAACCCCGGCGAGCGGGTGCGGCGGCTCCGCGCGCACCTCGACGTCATCCGGAAGCTCTGGGCGGGCGAGCCGGTGGACTTCGAGTCGCCCTACTGCCGGCTGCGCCAGGCGACGACGGCGCTGCGGCCGGTCCAGCGGCCGGGGCCGCCAATCTGGGTGGCCGCCGACAACGACCGCGCGGTGGAGCGGGCCGCCGAGATCGGCGATACCTGGATCATCAACCCTCACGCCACCCTGGCCACCATCCGGCGGCAGGTGGATCTCTATCGCGCCGCGCTGGTGCGGCACCGGAAGAGGTTCCCTGCCGAGCTGCCCATGATGCGCGAGATCTGCGTGGCCGACACGCGCGCGGCCGCGCTCGCGCTGGCCCGGCCGAGCCTGGAGCGGAAGTACCAGGCCTACGTCGCCTGGGGGCAGCACAAGGTGCTGCCCGGCGACGACGACATGACCCAGGCGTTCGACGAGCTCACGCGCGACCGCTTCGTCCTCGGCGACCCCGCCCGCTGCGCCGACGACCTCCAGCGCTGCGTGGACGAGACGGGAGCGAACACCCTGATCTTTCGCGTGAACTGGCCGGGCATGCCCCAGGCGGGCATCCTCCGCAGCATGCGCCTCCTCGCGGAGCAGGTCCGGCCGCGGGTCTCGGTCAAGCGCTAGCGGGGAGTGCCGCACACATGGAACCGAGCAGAGAGGATCGCGACACGCTGCAGCGTCTCGAGGAAGAGCTCTGGAGCGCGGGGACGCGCTACGACGACCGCTACATGCGCGAGGTCATGGCGCCGGACTTCCTGGAGTTCGGGAGATCCGGCCGCGTCTACAAGCGAGAGGACTCGCTGGCGGCCCCGCGGCGGCCCATCGACGTGGTCTTGCCGCTCCCGGACTTCGGCGCCCGCTTGCAGTATCGCGACGTCGCGCAGGTGACGTACAACAGCGCCGTCACCTACGACGGCGTCGTCCAGCGGGCGCGGCGGAGCTCGATCTGGTCGCGCAGGCCGAGCGGATGGGTCCTGCGATTCCACCAAGGCACGCCGTACGACGCCTGAGCCGCTTCTCGCTCGGCGCCGCGCTGTCGAGGCTGAAAGCTCAGCGCGCGGACTCGGCCCGCCTCGGGTCGAGCCCGGAGAGCACGAGGGAGGCCGCGGCGGTCCAGGAGAACGTCAGGCCTCCGCCGCCCTCGCCCGTCAGGGGATCGAAGTGCTCGGCGAAGCCGGCGCGCTCGATGGCGCCGAGCGTACCCGCGCGCAGGCGCTCGGCGAGATCAACGAGTCCGTTTCGGC
>DATBGA010000066.1:0-23856 GCA_036558225.1 Candidatus Methylomirabilota bacterium
GGTGGGCTCGAGGTCGTTCCAGACCAGCATCTTCTTGTCGCCGCCCAGGAGCGTGGTCCGGACCTTCATGGGAGAGAGCCAGTTGACGTTGACGTGGGCGATGACGTCGTTCGGGAAGTAGAGGGTGATGTACGCGAGGTCCTCGTGGCCGTTGAGGTGCGCCTGGCCGGTCGCCACGACGTGCTCCGGCTCGAGGCCCAGCAGGTGGTCGATGACCGCGAAGTCGTGAGGCGCCAGGTCCCAGACGACGTTCACGTCGTGCTGGAAGAGCCCGAGGTTGACCCGGGTCGAGTCGTAGTAGTAGAGCCGCCCGAGGACGCCGGCGTCCACCAGCTCCTTGATCTTCCGGACCGCTCCCGTGAAGAGGAACGTGTGGTCCACCATGAGCACGCGCCGGGCGCGCTCCGCCCGCTCGATCAGGTCATCGGCCTCCTCGGAAGCCGCGGTCAAGGGCTTCTCGACGAAGACGTGCTTGCCGTGGTCGAGCGCGACGCGCGCGAGCGTGTAGTGCGTCGAGACCGGGGTGGCGATCGCCACCGCGTCGACGCCCGGCGCCGTCAGCACCTCCGCGGAGTCGGCCGTGGTGGGGATGCCCGGGCACTGCGCCTGGGCTCGCGCGAGGGCCGCGGGCGTGCGATCGCAGATCGCGACGACCCGGCAGTCCGGCTGCGCCTGGAAGTTCCGGACCAGGTTCGGTCCCCAGTAGCCGAAGCCGATGACCCCGAGGCGCAGCATGGCGGCGGCCCTCTAGACCCCCGTGGCGGGCGCGGCGTCCGCGCGCGCCATGGACGGCGCCGGCTGGCCGCGTCGAGCGGTCGCCGGTCTCGCCGCCCGGCTCGCCTCGCCCGTCGCGGCCACGGAACAGGCCAGGCGGAACCCGGTCGAGCCGCCGGATGCGCCGTAGCGGTACACGCGGAGCCGTAGGCGCCGGGCTGTCGCGCTCCCCAGCACTCCATGGAGACCCCGGAGCAGCTTGCTCGCCAGCAAGCCCGCGAGGGCCTCGTCCGCGGGGGTCCCGATCAGCATAGCCGACGCCCTGCGCCCCGTCCGGTGCCACCCGACGAGGTCGGTCTCCCGGAGGCACCCGGCCAGGGTGCCCAGGATGTGCGCGAAGTCCGTCCGGATATCGATCCCCTGATCGTTTCGGAACCCTCCCCTCCCGCGGCCGTCGACCACGACGACCAGGAAGTCACGGGCCATCCGGCGGGACCGCGCCATCTCAACGGCCAGCAGGTACCGGAACACCGATTCATCCCAGCCGGCCGCGCCGTTGCGCTCGGCGATCATGGCCGGAAGGAGAGCAGCAAACCCCGTGCTAGGCCGTCGCCGGCCGCGGCTTCCCACGGAGACCGATGCTCGGCCACGAGCTCACCTGGCCGCTCGCCGCATCCTGGGCCGCGGGCGGGCCACCGGACCGCACCGAGCGTGCCGCGCAAGGCCCGCCCGCCCCGCAGGCTCGGTCATGTCACCCGTGCAGCGGGATGGTGGGTCAGGGCGTCCGGCTTCACAGGAGAGGGCAACCGAGTGCACAGGAGGCGAACGGCCGCGCCCGCCTCGTGGACCGCCGGACACGAGCAAGGCTGTGTAATGCCGTGCACAGGTGACCGGTCAGGCGCGGGTGGTACGTGACTTGCGTGGAGGAAGCACCGTGATCCACCGTCGCCCCAGGGTCTCGCTCTGGCTCGTCCTCGTGCTCGGCGCCGCCCTCGCCGCCGGCTGCGCCGGCTCGCCCGACGCGCGGAAGGCGCGCCACCTCGCCCGGGGCGACCAGTATTTCGGCAAGCAGCAGTACCGCGAGGCGGTGATCGAGTACCGCAACGCGCTCCAGCTCGACCCGGAGAGCAAGGTCGCCATCCGCCAGCTCGGGCTGGCCCACTACGAGCTCGGCCAGCTGGCCCAGGCCTTCCGGTACCTGCAGCGCGCGGAGGAGCTCGAGCCCGACAACCTGGAGGTCCGCGTGCGGCTCGGGGCGATCCTCCTCCTGGCCAGGCAGCCCGATCGCGCCCAGCAGGAGGCCGACCTCGTCCTGGAGCGGGCGCCGGAGCACTTCGGCGGGCTCATGCTCCTGGCCGGCGCCGCGGACACCCGCGCGGAGATCGACGCGGCGATCAAGCGGCTCGAGGGGGCGCGCGAGCGCTTCGTGGGCCGGGCCGCCTATCACATCGCGCTCGGCCAGCTGTACCTACGGAAGCGGGACGTCGATGCCGCCCGGCGCGTCCTCGAGGACGGCGCGGCGCGGGATCCGCGCTCGGTGGAGGCGCGGCTCGCCCTGGGAGAGCTCCACCTCCTCCAGCGCGACCTGCCGCGGGCGGAGGAGGCCTTCCGCGCGGCGGCCGGGCTCGCTCCCGTCGCGTCGCCGGCCCGGCTCCAGCTCGCCGCGTTCTACCTGATCACTCGCCGTCCCGCCGACGCGCGCCAGGTCCTCGAGGAGGCGACCCGCGCGGCGCCGGACTTCCTGCCGGCGTGGCGCCAGCTCGGCGAGATCGCCCTGGCCGAGCGCCGGTACGAGGACGCCGGCAAGGCGGTCGCCACGGTGCTGAAGAAGGACGGCTCGGACCTCGAGGCGCTCCTCCTCCGCGGCCGCATCCGGCTCGCCCAGGGCCAGACCACGGAGGGGCTCGAGGACTTCCAGCGCGTCGTGAAGCTCGAGCCGCGCCTGGCGGCGGCGCGCCTGCTGCTCGCCGAGGGACACCTCCGGGCCGGCAACGTCCAGCAGGCGAAGGCCGAGCTCAAGGCCGCGGCCACCGCCGACCCGCGGGATCTCCGCGCGCCCCTGACGCTCGCGCGGCTCCTCCTGCAGACGGGCGCTCCGGAGGCCGCGCTCGACGAGCTCAAGCCCGTCGTCGCCCGAGCCCCGGCGTCGGCGTTGTCGTGGGAGCTCCTCGGAACCGCGCACCTGGCGCGACGCCGGCCGGCCGAAGCCCTCGAGGCATTCCGCGAGGTCACGCGGCTCACCCCGGCCTCGGGACGCGGACCGTATCTCACCGGAGTCGCGCTCCGGGCCCTGGGGAAGACTGCGGAAGCCCGGCAGTCATTCGAGACCGCGCTGGCGCGCACCCCGGCCGCCGTCGAGCCGCTGGCCGGGCTGGTGGGGCTCGCCCTGGCGGAGCGGCGTCCAGAGATGGCACTCCAGCGCGTTCAGCAGCAGCTCGCCGTGGCGCCGCAGGCCGCGGCGCTCCACAGCCTCCTGGGCGACGTGCACCAGTCCGGCGGTCGAATGCGCGAGGCCGAGGCCGCCTATCTCCGAGCGATGGAGCTCGAGCCGCGGTCCACGGTCCCGTACCGCCAGCTCGGTCGCCTCTATGCGAACGCCCGCGACTACGACCGCGCGCTCGCCCGGCTGAACGAGGCCCTCGCCGTCGCCCCGCGGCATGTGCCCACGCTGATGCTGGCCGGCATCGTCGCGGGGCTCAAGGGCGACGCGCCCGGCGCGCGGGCGTTCTACGAGCGAGCCCTCGCCGTGGACCCGCGCTTCGCGCCCGCGGCGAACAACCTGGCCTACTCGCTGAGCGAGCACGGGGGCGACGCCGAGCGCGCCCTGCGCCTCGCCCAGGCGGCCCGCGAGGCGGCCCCCGAGGATCCCTACATTGCCGACACTCTGGGCTGGATCCTGGCCAAGCGCGGCGTCTCGCTGCGAGGGCTGGCGCTCCTCGAGGAGGCCGCCGCGCGGCTCCCCGACAACCCGACGGTCCAGTACCACGTCGCCACGGCGGCCCACGGCACCGGTGATCGGACTCGTGCACAACGAGCGCTCACACGGGCCCTAGCCTTGCCAGGCGCGTTCCCCGAGCGTGATGCCGCCCGGACGCTACAGACCTCGCTAGGGGTGCCAGGTTCCTGAGGGACCTCTTCCCCGGTTCGAAGTCCCAAACCGCAGCAGGGAAGTTGCAGCCCATGTGCAGACGGTTGCGACGGGTGAGTTGGCGTCCTGCAGTGTCGCCCAGTCAGGGCCATGGCAAAGTGCCGAAAAGATTGAAGATGGTCGTCCTTGGACGTTGGCAGTTGCGTTGCATCGAAGGCACCTGTGGTGGCGCGTGCCACCAGGGAGGATGATCATGGGAGGCGGGTCCGGATTCGTGAAACTTGTCGTCGCCACGGCACTGGCTGGGCTGGCGGTCTTCGGTCCGGAACCCACCGTAGAGGCCGTCACCATTCTGACCAACACGTCACTTACAGCAACCGAATACGACAACATCACCGGGACGCAGGTCGGCGTTGATCTCGTCAGTCCGTTCAGCTACACGGGGTCCATCAGCCCGGACGGCACCGTTACCTCGCAGGTGTTCGAAGGGACCGGCACGGCCGATGGCTACTACGTCTACGTCTACCAGATCAAGCTGAACAATCCGGCCGACGTGAATTTCATCGAGGCGCTCACGGTCCCTTTCACCCCAGATCCGGGCACCACTTCGGTCGACCTGGGTGGGACCGCAGCCAACGACACCTCTTTCTACCAGGGGACTCCCGCACCGACCTCTGCCACGTGGGCGAGCGATCAGGTCGGGTGGTTCGCCCCGTTCTGGATTGCTAAGGGACAGACCACCGCCCTGTTCGGGGTGCTCGGGCCCGAAGAGCCCCCGAGCGTCGTGATCGCGGGGATCCTGGACTCGGGGGCATCGCTGAGCGTGGCCCCATCGGTCTACTCCCCGCTCCCGGAGGCGTCCACGCTCCTGCTGCTGGGGACGGCGCTCGTGGGCACGGGAGCGCTCGGGCACCGTCGCTTCGTTACGCACTCCTAGACGCGACGCGCAGGTCCCTTCACTCGCCGGATCCGGCAGTCCGGGCTTCGTCCCCGCGGCCCGTGCAAAAGCTCGGGCGGCTGGCGGCCCGGAAGCGGGGTGCTTCTGGAGCCACCTCCCGCTCAGACGGCCTCAGGTCAGAGGCTCAGAGGGTTTCCCGCGCCCCCGCCGCGCGGTGATCCCGCACTGGGCGAGCTTGCTCAGCAGCGTTTTGTAGGACACCTTGAGGACCCGCGCGGCCTCGGCGCGGTTCCAGCGGACTCGCTCCAAGACCTCGAGGAGCGCCTTCTTCTCGGCGTCCTGCGCCGCGCGGCGGGCGATGGCCTTGAGGTCCAGCAGGCCGGGGTCCGCGTGCGTCGGTGGCGCGCCCGCCGCCGGACTCGCCGCGGACGGCGCCAAGCCGCCGCCCCGGTCGGCGTGGCCGGGCCCGCCGTTCCGGCCGGCCGCCGCGACGCGGGCGGCGAGGTCCTGCTGCGCCCGGCAGGCCTCCCCCAGGACGACCAGGCGGCGGACGAAGTTCTCCAGCTCGCGAACGTTCCCCGGCCAGGCGTACTCCGTCATCAGGGACGCCAGCTCGGGCTGGATCGCCACCTTGCGACCGTACTGGGCGTTGCAGCGGTCGAGGAAGATCCGGGCGAGCCCCTCGATGGCCTCGCGGCGCTCGCGGAGCGGCGGCACGCGGATCTCGAGGACGCTGAGCCGGTAGTAGAGGTCCTCGCGAAACTCTCCCAGGCGCATCGCGGCTTCCAGGTCACGGTTGGTGGTCGCGATGACGCGGACGTCCACGCGGATCGGCTCGCGCCCGCCGACCCGCGAGAACTCGAGGTCCTGGAGCACGTGCAGGAGCTTCGCCTGGAGGGAGCGCGGGATCTCGCCGATCTCGTCGAGGCAGAGCGTCCCCCGGCTCGCGTACTCGAACTTCCCCGGCGTCTGCCGGTACGCGCCGGTGAACGCGCCCTTCTCGTGGCCGAACAGCTCCGACTCCAGCAATTCGCCTGGAAGGGCGGCACAGTTCACCACGACGAACGGGCCCGCCTGGCGCGCCGATTCCTCGTGGATCGTGCGCGCGATCAGGTTCTTGCCGACCCCGCTCTCTCCGAGGACCAGCACCGTCGCGTCGGTACGCGCCACCTCCTGGACCAGGTTGGCGAGCGCCCGCATGCAGGAACTCAAGGAGAAGAGCGGCATGTACTTGGCGAGGTAGGGTGTTTCGCGCGGGACCCGGGCGGTCTCCTCCCTACTCGCTTGTTGCGCAAAACGGGATGTCTTCCTCATGAGGAGCGATGCGTCGTAGCTCACTCCTTCTCGGACGTTGGAGGCGCCTCTTATAGCACGTCATGGTTTTCCTGTCATGTAGTGTTTTGCCCGACAGCAGACCGTGTTAGCCTGGAGCAAACTTCGCGGTGAGGAGAGCCACGGTGAGAATCCTGATCATCGAGGACGAGCCCGAGGTGGCGAGCGCCCTGGCCGAGGTCTTGACGGTCGAGGGCCACCGCCCGACAGTCGCCCGGACCGGCTCGGAGGGCCTCGCCCGGATCGCGGCCGACGCCCCCCAGGCGGTGTTCCTCGACGTCAAGCTGCCGGGAGGAACGGACGGCGTCGAGGTGCTGCGGCGCATTCGCCAGCGCGATCCGGGCCTGCCCGTCGTCATCCTCACGGGCCACGCGAGCCGCGAGGAGCTCGCCGCCGCGAGGAAGCTCGGCGTGACGGAGGTCCTCAAGAAGCCGTGGGCGCTGAACCACCTCGACCAGGCGCTCGCGGGGCTGCGCTCGCGTGGGGCCGCTCCCCCGCCCTCCGGCTAGACGCCCGACGGGCCGCGGCGCGCGGCCGGGCTAGGCGGGAACCGGGGCGGGGAGCGGCGGCAGGAGCAGGCGGCTGCCGCCCTCGTCCCGGGCGCGCCGCATGAGGTCGGTCGCCTGGCGGAGGAGGTCCGCGGCGCTGGGCGCGGTCACCGGATAGCAGCCCCCGCCCCCGCTCACCGACACGGTCCTCGCGCCGCACGCGAACCGCGGGCTGCCGGGCAGCTCGGCGCTCCCCGCCCGGTCGAGGATCAGGGACAGGGTGCACGGCTCCGCTCCCACCAGGAGAAGCCCCACGGTCGTCCCCGAGAGCGTCGCCGCCACGTCCGTCTGGCGCAGGTGGCGCCCCACGATCCGCGCGATCTGGCGCGCGATGCCGCGCGCCCCCGGGCCGTGGACGTCGGGCTCGAGACAGAGGAGCGACACGCAGTAGCGGAGCCTGAGCGCCTTCTCGGCCTCGAGGTCGAGGAGGTAGCGGAAGAGCCGCTCCGGCACTGGGCCGGCCGGGGACGGGCCGGGGGTCTCGCCGCGCTCACGCATCAGGCTGCCTCGTCCGGGGATGGACGCAAGGATCGGACCACGACGGGGACGGCCGCGATCCGCGCCGTCGCGTCGGTCTGGCGGCAGCTTCGAGCGCGGAGCGCAGGACGGTCGTGTAGAGGCGTGCCCATCGACATGCAGAGACCTGCTCACCCAAGGAACCCGGCTGCAGACCCGGCGGTTCCGGCCGCGCCGCCACACGGCCCGCGCTGGACGCACGTTGCGCACGTTGCGTAACGTGCGCATCCGCTGGCGCTCCGGTCCCGACATCCGATCGCGCGCGGCCCGTCCGCCGGCTGCGGCCGCGATCCAGCTCCCGCGCGGCGCCCACGTTGTCGCCCGGGCTCTCGCGGCCCGGGGCACGTCTACGTGGGCCTCGGTGTTACGATGTCGCGTGACGGTGTCCTGCTGCTCGCGACACCCCGACAACGCGACACGCCGATGAACCGCGCAGGACACGCGCTCCGCGGGCGGACGGAGGTTCACCGATGACCGCGGCTCCGCCGGCGCCCGGCCGAGCGAGCCGCGCGCGACGCGGCCTCCTCGGCTGCCGGATCCTCGGGGCCGCGACGCTCGCGCTCCTGGCCGTGGCGGAGCTCACGCCCGCGTCGGAATGGCTCGCCCGGCGCTACGCCGAGCCCGCGGAGCTCGCTCCGTCCGATGCCATCGTCGTGCTCGGGGGCGCCTTCAGGCCGGACGGCTGGCTCAACGATGGGTCGCTGCGCCGCCTCGCTCACGGGATGCTGCTCTACCGCCGCGGGCTGGCGCCTCTTCTCGTCTTCTCGGGCGACACGGCGCGCGAGGGTCTCTCGGAGTCCGAGATCCGCGCCCGGTTCGCGCGCGAGATGGGGCTGCCGCCGGAGGCGATGCTCCAGGTGACCGGCGCCACCACGACGCGGGAGGAGGCCCGGAGGGTGGCCGCGGCGCTCGCGCCGCGGGGCGCGCGGTCCATCCTGCTGGTGAGCAATCCGTTCCACCTGGTCCGCGCCCGCGCGGTCTTCGAGCGCCAGGGATTCCTGGTCCGGACCGCCCCGGTCGAGGAGGTGTCCCTCATCCCGGAGAGGCCGTGGGAGCGCCTCGTCCTCACGGAGAGCCTCGCCCAGGAGGTGGCCGGCTGGCTCTACTACCGCCTGGCGGGCTACGCGTGAAGGGCCCGCGTCCCGGAGGCGCCGGCGCGTGCGCGGCGCGGTCCTGATCCTCACGCTGGGCCTGACGTGCCTGGCGGGCTATCTCTGGGGGACCCGCCGCCTCGGGCTGTCCCACGCGGCGCTCCGGGCCGCGGCGGCCGCGACGCTCGAGGCCGTCGGGCTCGGCGTCCTCTTCCTCGCGGGGAACCTCGCGCTGAGCATGCTCCCCGTCCTGGCGGCACGCGCCTGGACCGGCTGGTTCGTGTCGATCTACGGGGTCGACTACGTCACGATCACCGCCGTCTCGCTCCTCCAGGGCCTCCTCTTCCGCTGGTGGCGGGGCCGCGGCTGAGCGTCAGCGCCAGTCGTCGAGGACGAAGTCCTCTTCCCGCTCGTAGTCGTCGTGCTTGCCGCGCTTCATGCGGAGCATCAGCATGTCGACGTGGTAGCCCGACGAGAGGAGCGTCTGGTAGGCGCGCCAGTAGCCCGTGTAGACCGGGGCGATGATGCGCTGGCACGCCGCATTGACCCCGTAGTCCTCGCAGGCCGAGAGGAGCTGGACGAAGTGCTCCGGGCGGCGGTGCGTCGGGTCGATGGCGAGGTACTTCAGGTAGAGCGCGCCCTGCGGCGCCTCCGACACGCCCGGCGTGTGGCAGATCGCGAAGCCGAGGACCGCCTTGTCCTTCTCGAGGAGGAGCGTGTCGCCGAGGGCCAGGCCGTCGACGATCTCGATCTCCTTGGTGAGGTCGAGCCCCCGGTAGATGCGCCCCGTCAGCGTCCGGAGCCGCGCGAGCAGCCCCTTCTTCTTCCCCTCCTCGTACGTCGAGAAGCGCTTGACGTCCGGCATCCCGCGCGGCGGCTTCGCGGGCGGCGCCGCATCGCGCCGCTCGAGCGACCGCGCGGTGATCGCGACGAGGGCCCGGGGCTTGAAGTCGAACTTCTGGTAGAGGACGAGGTGCTTGGGGCTGTACGGGAACGTCACGACCCCCTGGAGGGTCACGCGGTTCTCGTCGAAGAAGCCCTGGGCCGCCCGCACGAGCTGCTGGGCGACCTTCTGGTTCTGGTAGGGCGTCAGGACGGCCACCGGGCCGAAGAGCCCCAGCGTCCCCCAGCACACCGCGACCGAGACGCCGACGATCTTCCCCTCGTTCTCCTCGGCGACGAAGCAGCCCCAGGGCTCCATGAGCCAGCGGTGGTGCACGTACTGGGCCCCGCCGAACACCTGCCGCGGACGGGTGCCCAGCTGGCGCTCGAAGAAGTCGCCGAAGGCCGCCTCGACGACCTCGCGCATCCGCGAGAGGTCGCCCTTCTTGACCCGCCGGACTTTGATCATCGAGTGAGACGCGCCGCGGGTCCTGGCGCCGGGTCGCCCCAGACGCTCCTCGGCGCCACCCCCGGCGCGTCCACCGCCTCAAGACCTCGAGCGGTCATGCGTGCTTCTTGACCTGGACGCCGGCCAGGTCCTCGAGCACCGTGATGATCCCCGAGTGGTCGAGCTGGCCCCGGCCGCGCGCGCGCGCCGCGCTGAAGAGCTCCTGGACGACGGCGGTGGCCGGGAGCGGCACGCCGAGCGCCCGGGCGGCGTCGGCGATGAGGCCGAGGTCCTTGTAGTGGAGGTCGATCTTGAACCCGGGCTTGAACTCGTGCGCGAGGTAGTTCGGCGTCTTCTGGTCGAGGCAGCGCGAGCCGGCGAGGCCCCCGCCGAGCGCCTTCAGCGTGAGCTCGAGGTCGAGCCCCGCCTTCGACGCGAGCGTCAGCGCCTCGGCGAGCGCGGTCAGGTTGACGGCGACGATGATCTGGTTGGCGAGCTTCGTGAAGCCGCCCGCGCCGAGCGGCCCGAGGTGGGTGATCGTCTTGCCCATCGCCTGGAAGACCGGCAGGACCTGCTGGAAGACCGGCGTCTCGCCCCCGACCATGATCGACAGGATGCCCTCGATGGCGCCCTTCTCCCCGCCCGAGACCGGGGCGTCGAGCATCTTGACCCCCTTCGGGGCGAGCGCCGCGCCGACCTTCTGGGAGACGATCGGCGAGATCGTCGACATGTCGGCGAGGACCTGGCCGGACCGGACGCCCTCGTGGAGCCCCTTCGCGCCCAGCGCGACCAGCTCGACGTCGGGCGAGTTCGGCAGCATCGTGATGATGAGGTCCCCGGCGGCGCGGGCGACCGCCGCCGGCGAGTCGGCCGTCTTCGCGCCGAGCCCGGCGAGCTCCTGGACCGCGGCCTGGCTCCGGTTGTGGACGACCAGCCCGTGGCCGGCCTTCAGGAGGTTCTTGGCCATGGGCCGGCCCATGATCCCGAGCCCGATGAACCCGATCGATCCCTGCATGACGTCCGTCTCCTCCCCGGGGGAATCGGCCGCCGGCCCGCTGCGGCTCATGCCGGCGTCAAGACGCTGAAAACGCGTCGATTATAGGGGGGGCGCGAGGCCCGTCAAGTGGGGCGCTCCGGTTGACACGGGACGCGGCCGGCGCCATGATCGCCGAGCATCGTCCCCACGATGCCGCTCAGGACACCGCCGGGTCACAACGGAGGCCATGACCGCATGGGCCACGCGCGTCGCGGGACCGCTCCGGCTCGCCGTCTCCTGCCGGCTGGCGTCGTGGCGGTCGCCCTCGCCGGCGGGCTGGCCGGGTGCGCGACGGAATCGCACCGGACCGTGGAGCCCCAGCAGGTCACGTCGGCGGGCACTCCGTACCGCGGCGCGAAGAGCACCCTGGTGGTCGGGAAGTTCGACAACCGCTCCAGCTACCTGCGCGGGCTGTTCTTCGACGGCGTGGACCGGCTGGGCGGGCAGGCCAAGGGCATCCTGGTCACGCACCTCCAGCAGACCGGGCGGTTCACCGTGGTCGAGCGGGACAACATGGAGGAGATCGCGCGCGAGGCGGCCATCAAGGGCGCGCCGCAGCAGCTCAAGGGGGCGGACTTCGCGATCACGGGCGACGTGGCCGAGTTCGGGCGCAAGGAAGTGGGCGACGTGCAGCTCTTCGGCATCCTCGGGAGCGGCAAGAAGCAGGTCGCCTACTCCAAGGTGAACCTGAACGTCGTCAACGTGCTCACGTCGGAGGTCGTCTACTCGGTGCAGGGCGCCGGCGAGTACGAGCTCAGTAGCCGCGAGGTGCTGGGCTTCGGCGGCACCCAAGGATACGACTCCACCCTGAACGGCAAGGTGCTCGACCTGGCCATCCGCGAGGCGGTCAACCGCCTGGTGGAGGGGGTGGAACAGGGGAAGTGGACGCCCGGCCGGAACTGACGTGAGCCGCCCCGGCCTCGCGGCGCTGCTGGGGCTGCTGGCGCTGTCGGCGGGCTGCGCCCCGTCGACCCTCTACCACTGGGGCAAGTACGAGGCGGTGATCTACGCCACGTACGCCGCGCCGGGCAGCGTGCCCCCGGAGCGCCAGATCGAGCTCCTCGAGCAGGACTACCAGCAGGCGCGCTCGGCGAACCAGCCGGTGCCGCCGGGCTTCCACGCGTACCTCGGGGCCCTCTACTACGCGGTCGGGCGCGCGGACCAGGCTCGCCAGGAGTTCGAGACCGAGAAGGCCAGCTTCCCGGAGTCTGCGGTGTTCATGGACCGGCTGCTGGCCCGGCTGCCCGCGAGATGAAGACCGCCTGGCTCGGCATCGGGCTCCTCGCCGCCCTGGGCGGGCTCGCATCGGGCTGCGCGACCGCCAAGGGATACGACTACACGAACTACCGCGCGTACCCGCCCCGCTCGATCCTCGTCCTGCCGCCGGTCAACGAGGGCACCGACGTCCGCGCCACGTACGGGTACCTGTCCACCGTGACGCGGCCGATCGCCGAGCTCGGCTACTACGTCTTCCCCGTCGCCCTGGTCGACCAGTTGTTCAAGGAGAACGGCATGCCGACGCCCGGGGAGATGGTCCAGGCGCCGCTCGGCAAGATCCGCGAGATCGTCGGCGCGGACGCCGTCCTCTACATCACCATCAAGCAGTACGGGACGCGGTTCCAGCTGCTCGCCAGCTCCACCGTCGTGACGGCCGTCGCGAGGCTCGTGGACACGCGCACGGGCACGGTCTTGTGGCAGGGCCGCCTCGCGGCCGAGGAGGCCTCCGGCGCCTCGGGGAGCATCCTGGCCGACGTGATCGGCGCCGTCCTCACCCAGGTGATCAACCAGTCGACCGACCGCGCGCACGGCGTGGCCGAGCGCGCGAACGCGCAGCTCGCGATCAAGGACCGCGGCCTCCTCCACGGCCCCTACTCCCCGAAGTACGGTACGGAGTAGGTGCGGCTCGAGCCCGGCGGCGTCGTTCCCTGGCGGCCCGACCGGCTCGCCATCGACCCCTGGACCGTCCTCCGCCTGGCGCGGTACCGGCGCCGCGACGACGCGCCGGCGGCGGTCTGGGACGCGACCCGCGCGATGGCGGCGCGGGCGGAGGCGCTCGCCGCCCCCGTCGCCCGCCTCCGGCTGGTCGGCGTGGCCGCGGCCGCCCCGACCCGGGTGTCGCTCGCCGAGGGGCCGGCGTTCTCGGGCCAGGCCGTCGGGCGCCACCTCGCCGGCGCCCGCGAAGCGGTGGCGTTCGTCCTGACGCTCGGGGCGGCGCTGGAGGCCGAGGTCATCGCCCTCGGGGAGCGCCAGGACCTCCTCGAGGCCTACCTGCTCGACCTCGCGGGCTGGGCGGGCATCGAGGCGGCGGCGCGGGTGCTCCGGCGGGATCTGGTGACGGCGCTCCCCGGAACCCACGTCTCGCACCGCCTCGGCCCGGGCCACCGCGACTGGCCCCTCACGGAGCAGGGCGCGCTCCTCGCGCTCTTCGACGAGCCCGGCGCGCCCGTGCGGCTCTCCGAGCACGGCGTGCTGGTCCCCTTCAAGTCGATCAGCGGCCTCTTCGCGCTCCGTCACACTCCGGGGTCAGGCCCCGGACTTTGATTGATCCGCCGGGGGCCTGACCCCCGAGTTTGACGAGGCCGGCGCGCGCCTCCGCTGGGCCGTCTGAGCTGATGTGGAAGGACCGACCGTCAAGTGGGTTCTTCACGGGCCTGGTCCTCGGTGTCGCGGAGTGATCCTGAGGGCGCCGGCTCGCACTCGATCGGGCGGCATCGACGACGAATCAAGCTGATATGCGCGGGTTGCTCAGGGCAGCGCCGCATGACCGTGGTTCGTCGGGAGCGGCCTCGGTCTAGGGGCGCGAGTCGTCCGGATCGGCTGATCTGGCGTCGCATAGCTCAGACGAGGACTCTCCAATCGTGCACGCGTCGAGCCGGGGCCGACGCCGCTCAGGACAGGGAACTCCACGGGAGGGATCCCCGCTTAGGCCGCGGCGGGCCGCCGGGTCATCGCCGCCCAGATGAAACCGCCCAGTTCGCGCGCGACCGCCGCGATCGCCACCGGCGGGCGTTTGCCGTGGCCGACGAGATGGCGATAGCGCTGGTGCAAGCGTTGCTGAGCCCGCCAGGCATGACTGACGACCGCCGAGGGCTGGCCGGCACTCCGCTGGGTGAGGGCGCCGCTGACGCCGGGTCGATGCCGGTAGTGCCAGGCGGCCTCGACGAGCACGCGGCGGGCATGCGTGTTCCCCGCCTTCGTGATCGCCCCGCGCCGTTCCGTCTGCCCCGAAGAGTACTCGCTGGGCACGAGCCCGAGATAGGCCATAAGCTCGCGGGGGCGCCGGAAGCGCTGGAAGTCCACAATCTCCACCAGGAGGATCATGGCCGAGAGCGTGTCGAGGCCGCGGAAGCAGCGGAGCCAGCCGACCGGCTCCTGGTAGGGCGCCGTCTCGGCCAAGGCGGCGATGGCCTTGTCCAGTTCGGCCTGGGGGAGCCACGGCCTGCTCGAGCGCGAAGAGCGCGGCGTCCAGGGCGCGTTGCCAGGCGGGCTGCGCAAACTGTTGCCGACGGAGCCAGGTCCAGTGCCGCTAAGTCCAGTGCCGGCCAGTGAGGTAGCGGTGCCCATGGCGGTCGAGCAACTTCACCACACGATGTCGCCAGCGCACGACGTCGCGCCGGACCGCCTCGCGACACCGCAGGAGATCGCGGACCGCTTCCTCGGCTTCGTCGGGCACATGAATGGCGGTCAGCTCGCCCGCGCGGAACAGTCGGACCAGCTTCCGGGCATCCCGCTTGTCGGTCTTGATGCGCTGGCCCGGGCGCCGCGGGGTCAACGCCGGCGCGATCACCTGCCAGGCACACCGAGCCCGGTGATCTGGCGATAGAGGTCGTACCCGGACACGCCGGCCTCGTAGCAGACCTCGACGGAGCCCGCGCGCCTCAACCGCTCGATCAGGCGCCGCACCAGCTTGGGCTCGTTCGGGATCTCGCGCAGCTCGGGCTCCGTCGCCCCCAGCCGCAGGATCCCGGCGACGATCTTCCGCTTGCTGTCATCCAGCGCCACGCACGTAGTACCCTTCCCCATGACCGGCCTCCTTTCGCATGTGGCTCTGTTCCGTGCCCGGAACAACCCACGCTAATGTGCGATAGGTAGGCCGGTCCTTCCATATGGTCTAGACTCTGGTCGAACCGAACGACTCCCACCTTCACCGGAGGAACGCGAGATGACGTCTACCCACGAAGCGGCGGCGACCCTTGCCCGGCGTGACCTGCTCCGGATGGCCGCGGCCGGCGCCGTGGCCCTGGGCGCCGCCGTCACCGCCGGCGCGGGGGGGCCCGGCACCGCGAGCGCGCAGACCACGCTCGCTCCCGACGACGCGCTCAGGGCCCTGATGGACGGGAATGCGCGCTTCAGGGCCGGCCGGCTCACCTCGTTCCAGGAGGACCTCACGCTCCTGGCCCAGAAGACGGCGGAGAAGCAGGAGCCCTTCGCGGCCGTGCTCTCGTGCGCCGACTCGCGCGTGCCGGTCGAGATCGTCTTCGACCAGACCATCGGCCACGTCTTCGTCGTGCGGGTCGCCGGCAACGTCGCCACCCCGGAGATCATCGCGAGCCTGGAGTACGGGGCGGCGGTCCTCGGCACCCGGGCTCTGATGGTCCTGGGCCACGGCGCGTGCGGGGCGGTGACGGCCGCCATCGCCGGGAAGGCCGTTCCCGGCCAGATCAGCGCCCTCTACGCGCCGCTCCGCCCCGCCGTGGACCAGGCGGGCCCCGACCCCGACGCGACGATCCGGGCGAACGCCCGCATCCAGGCAGGCCTCCTGGGGAAGGCCTCGCCGGTCCTCGCCGAGCTGGTCGCCGCCGGGAAGCTCAAGATCGTCGCCGCCCACTACGACATCGCGACCGGCGCCGTCAGTCTCCTCGGGTAGCCGGCCGAGTCAAACTCGGGGGTCAGACCCCCGCTTTTGCCTTCGCGTCAAAGTTAAGGCCTGACCCCGGAGTTTGATTGCTACAGCACCTTGCCGAGGAGGTGCATGGGGCCGGTGGGCTGCGGGACGCCGCCGGCCGGCTCCAGGGTGACCGCGAAGGCGTCGAAGGTCTGGCCCGCGGGGAGCTCCGGTAGACGGAAGAGGGCACGGCCGCGGTCGTCCACGCCGAACACGCCGGCGGGCACGGGCTGGGACCCGGCCAGCGCCCAGAGCTCGTAGGCCTTCCCGGGCGGCGCCGCGGGCAGGCCGCGCGCCAGCAGCAGCCCCTGCCGGGTCGTCGGGTTCCAGAGCAGCCACGCGCTCGCCTCCGGCGTGGGCTTGAGCCCCCCGAGGCTCACGTAGCGCACGCTCGGGTCCGACAGGAAGCGGAGCGCCTCCTCGCGCTGGCCGAGCTCCTTCTGGACCGTCGCCAGGCGGTCCTGGAGCGCGCCGAGCTCCTGCCGCGTCGAGCGGAGCTCGGCGTTGACGACGAGGAGGAGCGCGGCCGCCGCGGCGAGCCCGGCCCAGCCCCCCCACCAGAGGACGCGGCCCCGACGCCGCTCCGGCGACGGCACGACGCGCGCAGGCGTGGCTGCGGGCCGGGGCTCGCTCGCGACCGCCGCGAGGACCCGCGCCCGGAGCCCGGGCGACGGCGCCACCTGGGGCAGCGCCTCTGCCACGAGCGTCAGGGCCTCGCGGCTCTCGCGGAGCCGCGCCTGGCAAACCGCGCAGCCCGTGGCGAGATGGGCCTCGAGCTCGCCGAGCGCCCGGCCGTCGAGCGCGCCGGCCGCGTGGACGTCGGCCAGCTCGAGCCACCGGTCGTCGTGGTTCATGCCCGCTCCGCCCCGCTCCGCCCTGCCAGCATGCCCCGGAGCCGCTCGAGCCCGCTGCGCATGCGCGTCTTCACCGTGCCGAGCGGCTCGCCGAGGCGCGCCGCGATCTCGCTCTGCGTGAGCCCGTCGAAGTACGCGAGCTCGAGGACCCGCCGCTGGCCCGCCGGCAAGTCCCCGAGCGCCCCGCCGAGGGTCGCGCGCGCCTCCGCCGGGCCGGCCGCCGTTTCCGGCGCGACGGGCTCGGGCAGCCGATCCGGGTTCTCCGCGGGTCGCACCATCTCATCGCGTCTACGTCTAGAACGAAGTTTATCGATGCCCCGGCTCCGCGTCAGCGTGATGAGCCACGCCTCGGGCGTCCCCCGCTCGGAGGTGTAGGACTCGGCCTGCCGCCAGACCTGGACGAACACGTCCTGCACGACCTCCTCCGCCTCGCCGGGCTCGCGGAGGATCCTCAGCGCGAACGTGTGGACCAGCGCCGCGTGGAGGTCGTAGAAGCGCGCGAAGGCGTCGCGGTCGCCGCGCGCGATCTCTCCGAGGAGCCGGACGGAGACGCCCGGCGCCGCCGCGGTGCCCATGACGAGTGGTGTAGCAGACGGGCTCGGTCGCCGGCAAGGGCGTCGGGGTCCACCGCCGCGGTCACGGGATCAGCCGAGACCGGGCGCGGCCGGCCGCGTCCCGTCGACGACGTCGCCCGCGATCGGGGCAATCCGATCGACCCCTGCCGCTCGTAGATCTAAGATCCTCGCGGCCGCGATCCCCGTGCCCCACGCGGTCGGCCCGCCCCGTGAATCCACCGCCCGCCACGTCGCCGTAGTGCCGGGTAGACGGAACCCGCACCGGGTAACCCGCAGCACAAGGAGGACACGGACATGAAGACGGGATGGGCCAGGCAGTTCGGGGCCGCGGCGATCGCCGCGTTCGTGACGGTCGGCTGCAGCGGCGCCATGGGCGCCGGCTCCGGCCACAACCGCATGGCGATGGGGCAGACCGCGGCGACCGACGCGGCGATGACGTCGTCCGCCACCAAGGCCGCCGAGCTCCGCGCGACCCTCAACTACCTCCTGGGCGAGCACATCCTGCTCGCCTCGAGCGCCACCGGCGCCGCCCTCGGGGGCCGGGAGGCGCAGTTCAAGGCCGCCGCGGCCGCCCTCGACGGCAACAGCGTCGACATCTCCAAGGCGATCGGCTCCGTCTACGGCCAGGGCGCGCAGGACGCGTTCCTGCCCCTCTGGCGGCGGCACATCGGCTTCGTGGTGGACTACACCGTCGGTCTGGCGACGAAGGACCGGGCGAAGCAGGACAAGGCCGTCACCGACCTCGTCCAGTACACCCAGGACTTCGGCGCCTTCCTCGCCTCGGCCAACCCGAACCTCCCGAAGGACGTGGTCACCGGGCTCGTGAAGACGCACGTGCTGACGCTGAAGGACGTGATCGACGCCCAGGCCGCCGCCGACCAGGACAAGGCCGTCGGGGCGACCCGGACCGCGTACGCCCACATGGGGATGATCGCCGACCCGCTGGCCGGCGCCATCGTCACGCAGTTCCCCGACAGGTTCCCCGGCTCCACGACGTCGGCCTCAACGGGCCTGCGCACCACCCTGACCATGGCGTTCCAGGAGCACACGTATCTCGCGGCGCGCGCCACGGGCGCGGCGCTGGGCGGGCGTGATCCCGAGTTCAAGGCGGCCGCCGCCGCGCTGGACGCCAACGGCATCGACATCAGCAAGGCGATCGGCTCCGTCTACGGCCAGGGCGCCGAGGACGCGTTCCTGCCCCTCTGGCGGCGCCACATCGGCTTCGTCGTGGACTACACGGTCGGCGCCGCGACGAAGAACCCGGGCAAGCAGCAGAAGGCGGTCGAGGACCTGGTGGGCTACGCCGAGGACTTCGGCGCCTTCCTCGCCTCGGCCAACCCGAACCTCCCGAAGGACGTGGTGGCCGGGCTCGTGAAGGACCACGTCCTGACGCTCAAGCCCGTGATCGACGCCCAGGCCGCCGGCGACCAGCCGCGCGTGTACACGCTCCTCCGCTTCGCGACCGGCCACATGCGGATGATCGCCGACCCGCTGGCCGAGGCGATCGTGAAGCAGTTCCCGCAGAAGTTCGGCGCCTAGCGCGCGACGCGCCGGACGAGGCACGAGGGCGGGGGCCCGGCCTGGGCCGCCCGCCCTCGGTGCGTCCGGGCCATCCCGGCCCCGGGACCGACGACATCCGCTCCGCGTCGTGTCGCCGGGCACCCCCGCAGCGGCGAAAAGGACGGTACCATGAACGGCGCGAGCCGGCCCACGGCCGGAGCCTGGCCAGGGCGTGGCCAGGGTTTGGCCAGGGCTTGAAGGAGCGTGCGCATGGGGCGGGAGAGCCTGTTCGTGGCCGAGGCCAACGGCCTCGAGCCCACGGAGTGGGCGGTCGGCCCCTGGTCCCCGGACACCCTCCAGGGCAGCGCCTGCTGCGGCCTCCTGGTCCGCGCCCTCGAGCGGAGCGACGGGCCGCCGGGGATGCAGCTCGCGCGGCTGTCCTTCGACCTCTGGCGCCCGGTCACGCGCGAGCGCCTGATCCCGGGCGTGAGCCCGCTCCGCGAGGGCCGGAAGGCGCGGACCGTCGAGGCCTCGCTGACCCAGGTCGGCAAGCCCGTCGCGCGCTGCACGGCGCTCTACCTGAAGGCCGACGCGGCCGCCACCCCGGCGCCGCCGATCGCTGCGCCGCCCGCGCTCGGGCCGGAGGACGGGCGGCCGGTCCCGCCCCACGTCAAGGCCTGGAGCCCGTACTTCACCGGCGTCGACACGCGCGTCGTCGAGGGGGACCTCCTGAAGCCGGGCCCGGCGGCGACGTGGCTCAACCTCGGGCGCCCGCTGGTCCTGGGCGAGGAGACCTCCCCGCTCGTCCACGCGGTGGCGGCGGCCGACCTGGCGAGCGGCATCTCCGCCGTCGTCGACCTCCGCCAGTGGAGCTTCGTGAACGCCGACCTCACGGTGCTCTTCTGGCGGATGCCGCGCGCGCCGTGGATGCTGCTCCGCGCCGAGACCGCGGTCGGCGACCGCGGGACCGGCGTCGCGCGCGGCCACCTGTCCGATCTCGACGGCCCCTTCGGCGCCTGCGAGCAGACGCTCATCTTCGAGCGGCGCCCTCCGCCCACCTAGAGGAGACGAATCCCGTGATCATCGGCGTCCCGAAGGAGATCAAGACCGGCGAGCTGCGCGTCGCGCTGACGCCCGCCGGCGTCCACGCCCTCGTCGGCCACGGCCACCGGGTGCTCATCGAGCCCGGCGCCGGCATGGGCAGCGGGTTCCGCGACGACGACTACACGCAGCTGGGGGCGCTCCTCCGGCCGGCCGAGGCCGTCTGGGCGGAGGCGGACCTGATCCTGAAGGTGAAGGAGCCCATCCCGGCCGAGTACCCGAGGCTCCGCTCGAAGCAGATCCTGTTCACGTATCTCCACCTGGCGGCCGTGCCCGAGCTGACGCGGGCGCTCCAGAAGTCCGGAACCGTCGCGATCGCCTACGAGACGGTGCAGCGGACCGACGGGAGCCTCCCGCTCCTGACGCCGATGAGCGAGGTGGCCGGGCGCCTCTCCGTCCAGGAGGGCGCCTACTACCTCGGCAAGGCCCACGGCGGCCGGGGCATCCTGCTCTCGGGCGTGCCCGGCGTGCCGCCCGGCAACGTCATGATCATCGGCGCCGGCGTCGTCGGCCTCAACGCGGCCAAGATCGCCGTGGGCCTCGGCGGCGACGTGTCGATCCTGGACGTGAACGTCGACCGGCTGCGCCACGTCGACGACATCTTCCGGGGCCAGGTCGTCACCCTGTTCTCGAACGCCTTCAACATCGGCCGGCTCGCCCCGCGCGTCGACCTCCTGGTCGGCGCGGTGCTGCTCGCGGGCGCCCGCGCCCCCGTCCTCGTCCCCGAGTCGACCGTGAAGACGATGAAGGAGGGCTCGGTCATCGTCGACGTCGCGGTGGACCAGGGCGGCTGCGTCGAGACGGTGCACCCGACGACGCTCGCCGAGCCGATCTACCGCGTGCACGGCGTCGTCCACTACGGCGTGGCCAACATGCCCGCCCTCGTGCCCCGCACCTCGACCTTCGCCCTCACCAACGCCACCCTGCCCTACGTCGTGGAGCTCGCCGGGAAGGGCCTGGTGCCGGCGCTCCGGGGCAACCCGGCGCTCGCGAAGGGGCTCAACGTCTGCCAGGGCCGGATCGTGCATCCCGGCGTGGCGGAGTCCGTGGGTGAGACGGCGACGTCCCTCGAGACCTGTCTCGCGGGCTGATCGCGGGAGTCGCGCCGAACCGACCATCCGAGCGGGGCCCGCCTGGCCGCCGGCCAGCGGAGACCCGGGAGCGGGAGCGAGATCGATGACACGGAGCTTCGAGGAGGAGATCCAGGCGACGCGGGCGGGGTCGGGGGCGTGGTACGCGCGGGCCCGGCAGGCGGTCGGGGGCGCCCTCGGCCACGACGTGCGGCACGCGCTGCCCTTCCCCACCTACGTCGCGCGCGCCCAGGGCGCCTACAAGTGGGACGTCGACGGCCACCGGTACATCGATTACCAGCTCGGGAACGGCGCGCTCCTCCTCGGCCACGCGCATCCCGCCATCATCGAGGCCGTCATCAAGGCGGCGCCCCTCGGCACCCACTTCGGCAACGACCACCCGCTCCAGGTCGAGTGGGCCGAGCGGATCCAGTCGCTGGTCCCGTGCGCCGAGCGGGTGCGCTTCACGAACTCCGGCACGGAGTCCGACATGCTGGCGTGCCGGGTGGCGCGGGCCCACACGGGTCGCCCCACGATCCTCCGCTTCGAGGGCCACTTCCACGGCTGGGGCGACGAGCTCGTGACGGGCTTCGCGCCGCCCTTCGACGTCCCGCCGTCGATCGGCCTCGCGCCGGGCTTTCGCCTCGGCACCGTGATGGCGCCCGCCAACGACCTCGACGAGGTCGACCGGATCCTCCGCCAGCGCGGCGACGTCGCGGCCGTCATCCTCGAGCCGAGCGGGGGCTCGTGGGGCCGCCTGCCGCTCCGGCCGGGGTTCCTAGCGGGCCTCCGGGAGGTGACGCGGCGCCACGGCACGCTCCTCATCTTCGACGAGGTCATCACGGGCTTCCGGTGGGCGCCGGGCGGGGCCCAGGAGCGCTCGGGCGTCATCCCCGACCTCTCCACCCACGCCAAGATCGTCGGCGGCGGCGTCCCGGGCGCGGCGGTCTGCGGCCGGGCCGACGTGATGCGCGTCTTCGACATCACCGGGGACGCCTTCCACGACCGCTTCCGGCGGATCGCGCACCAGGGCACCTACAACGCGACGCCGCTGACGGCGGCGGCGGGGCTCGCGTGCCTCGGGATCGTGGCCACCGGCGAGCCGACGCGCCGGGCGGACGCCCTCGCCGAGCGCCTGCGCGCGGGGCTGAACGAGGTCCTCGACCGCCGCGGGATCCGGGGGCTCGCCTACGGCGAGAGCTCGGTGTTCCACGTGTTCATGGAGGCGCCCGGCGCTCCCCTGCCGGTGTCGCGCCCCGAGGACTACCGCTGGCTCGACGCCGTCTCCCTCAAGAGCATGGACGCCGGTCTCGTGCGGGCGCTCCAGAACGGCTTCCGCGTCCGGGGGGTGGAGCTCCTCTCCTACAACGGCGGCATGACGTCGGCCGCCCACGAGGAGCAGGACATCGACGAGACGGTCGCCGCCTTCGACGAGCTGATCGCGGAGCTCCTCGCGCGGAACGCCGTGGCGCGGCGCTAGCCGCGCGGGACGCCTAGGCCGACGGCGATCCGCCCCGGGCGGTCACCCGGAGCTGCTCGACCACCTCGCGCAGGTTCCGGATCTCCGCGGCGTGATCGCCCACGAGCTCCACGATCGCCCGCTCCCGCTCGGCGGCCCGGTCCTCCAGCGCCTGGACGAGGGCCGTGTTGAGCTCGTGGATCTCGCGCCGCTGGCGAGTGAGCTGGGCCTCCGACTTGGACAGACGGCGCTGCTCCTCGATGAGACGCGGAATGGTGAACGTCACGAGGCTGAAGCTCATGAGGTGGCCGCCCGCCCGCCAGTAGGGGTAGATGGTCCACCGCAGCTCCGGGAGCGTGACGAAGTCGACGCTGAAGAGGATGGTCGCCGCGAGCACGCCGAAGCCCATGGCCACCGGCCAGGGTCGCCGCAGCGACACGAGCACCAGCACCAGGACGTAGAAATGGAAGAACGGCAGCAAGGGGCCGGTGAGGTAGTCGAGCCATCCGACGGCCGCCAGCGCCGCGAGCGGCCAGAGCCACGAGAGGAGCCGCCGCAGCGTCATGTGGCCTCCTGCGCTTCCGAGACGCACTCGATGGCCAGGCGCACCTCCCGAAGGGCCGACGCCTGCTGCTGCAGCACCTCCCGCACGGCCTCCCGCTCCGCCCGCCGCAGGCGCGCCAGGACCACCTGGACCCGCATGCCGATCGACGCGAGGTCCGTGTCGTCCAGGGCGTCGGCCGGCGGGCCGGCGCCGGCGTAGGCCGGGAGCGGCGGGGCCGACAGCCAGGGCACCGTGCGCAGAACGTCCCGCTCGAGGTCCCACGGAATCCGGAACTCCCCCGTCCCGACGCTGAGGCGGCCGAGCTGCAGCGCGTCGTCTCGGGCCCGGACGTAGCCCTGCTCGGAGGTCACCGCGGTCGCATAGCCGCTCGCGGCCACGATCGCGCGCAGGGCGGCGCTGCTGTGCACGCGATCGCCGGGGTTGGGATACGCGAAGTGGTCCACTTCCCGGCGAAGCCGCCCGGCCAGCTCGGTCCGCGAGTCGGCGATCTCGCGCCGCGCCTCGTCGATCGCGATGGCCGGCAGCCGGGGATGCGACAGCGTATGCGACCCGATGAGCATTCCCCCGCGCTGCATCTCCTCGACCTCCGACCAGCGCAGGAACTTCTCCCGCAGCGGCGCGAGGTCGACGCCGGCCCCGTGTGCCAGCTCGCGCAGGGCGGCGGTCCGGGCCGGGCGCGACAGGCCGTCCAGCGCGCCTTTCAGGTGGCGGAGCGCGCTCGCGCGGCCGGCGAGGGTCTCGAGGCGGAGCCGCGTTCCGGTGATGGGTTCGGTCAGGCCCGCTCGCTCCGTCCGCTCGACTACGTAGCGGATCTGCGAGGTCCACAGCGGCTCGGCGCCGTCCAGGCAGCCCGTTGTCAGGTAGAAGGTCGCGGGCACCCCGTGCCGACGCAGGATGGGGTACGCGTGCAGGTAGTTGTCCCGGTACCCGTCGTCGAACGTGATGGCCACCGCCTGGGGCGGCAGCGGGCGACCCCCGGCCATCGCCTCGTGCACGTCGTCCATGGTCACGCAGTGGTAGCGCTGGGCGAGCATCGCGACGTGGCGGTCGAACACCTCGGGACCGTGGGCGATGCTGGGGCTGACGTAGAGCGCGTTGTCGTCGGCCGCGTCGCTGATCGAGTGATAGCGGATGATGGCGGCCAGCCGTCGATCGCCGAAGTCCAGACCCGGCACGCCCACCTGCTTCGCCACGTAGAGCGCGCGCTGGAGCACCGCGCGGACGCGCTGCTCCAGCGAGGCGTCCGTCGAGGACCACGCCGCGAGGGCCGACACCGAGCCGGAACGGTCCGCCG
>DATBGA010000067.1:0-14805 GCA_036558225.1 Candidatus Methylomirabilota bacterium
GTCAGCCCCGTAGCCGAACACCCTGGCCCTCGCCTGTCAGGTTCCCCGTATGCCCAGGTACATCGAGGCGCTGGCGGGGCTCGTCACCTACGCGGTCAGCCGATCGACCTGCTCCCGGATGTCATTCCAGTGCTCGGCCACCTGGACGACCTGGTCGTGACCCCGCTCGGTGTCCTCCTGATGTGGCGACTGATCTCCGCGAGTGTGTGGGCGGACTGTCCGGCCCGCGTGGAGCTTTTGCCGGCGCAGTTCCGGGCGATGCCGCTCATCCTGGTGCTCCTGCAGGATGGCCTGCTCCTGCCGCGCGAGCCCGTCGAGGCGCAGCATCTTGGGACAGGCATTCTCGGTGTGCGGCGATCACGCGTCAGTGACATGAGCGGGCGGCGCGCGCGCTCAGCTCCGGAGCGTGCTGCGCGACGACGCTGAATGATGGGATCCACAACGGATCAAGCTCTCCGGGCGGGATCATTCTCGCCGAGGACGAGCGGGGAAGTCCGCGATCGGGGCGGCCAGGTGTGCAGATTGCCCCGATCGCGGGAGGGGTGGCCGAACCCACTGTGCTTGCCGCTCGGGACCGCCCTTGCTAGGCTTCCAGCAGCCGGTGCCGATCGGGCGCAGGTACGAGTGGGAGTCTTCATCAGAAGGAGGGCGCATCATGGCGGTGTACATGGCCGAGCGGAACCTGCAGGGCATCACGATGGAGCAGCTCGCGGCGGCCCAGAAGAGTGCGATCGAGACAGGCAAGCAGATGACGGCGGGCGGGAAGCCCGTCCGCTACATCCGCAGCACCTTCGTGCCCGGCGACTCCCGCTGCATGTGCCTGTTCGAGTCGACGAGCCCCGAGCTGGTGAAGGAGCTCAACGAGAAGGCCAAGATTCCCTTCATCCGGATCGTCGAGGCGCTGGATCTGACGCCGCGATAGATCTCTCGGTTCCGCCGTTTCCGCGCACTGCCGTGGAGCCAGAGATCGCGCCGAGATTCGCTGGTTTCTGACTGGGTCGTGGCGTCGACCCTGACGATCGTCCGGGCACGCCTGGGCCAGATGGCCTCCACCGGGAGCTGGCTCCGACACCTGAGTCCCGCCAGCGTTCCGGCCTGCCGAGCTGGAGGGGAGCCGGACAGCGTCCCCGCGGGCTCCAGCACCGCGTGGTTGTCGAACGCCGCTGGGTAGTCGAGCGCGGCCCATCCGTTGAAGGCCCCCGAGACGATCGCCAGGCACCAGGTCGTCGCGAGGATCGAGCGGGCGCTCAGAACGCGGTGCCGGGGTGCGGAACCTCCGGCGGCGTCCTACCGGGATCGGCCCCTATGGTCACGTCCCTGGATGGCTCCGGGAGCACGGGCCCCGATGCTCGAGACTGCGGGCGGCGCAGACGCTAGGCGGCGCCCGAGAGCTTCTCGAGGTACTTCGTGAGCTTGGGGACCTCGACGTAGTCGTCCTGTCGACCGGGGATCGTCAAGCGGTAGCCACGCTCGGCGTCGCGCTTCCAGGCCGTGATCACACCGGCCTGGTACGCGGCGATCAGCGCGTCGCGGTCGGCCGTCGAGATCTCGGCGGGTGCAGGAGCCGGAGGAACCGCGCTCTTCGGTGACTTCCGCTTCGCCATGTGCTCTCCCTCGTAGCGGAGCTCATCCGGCGGACGTTGCCGCCCGTCGGGATACCCCTGACCAGGCACGCGACCAGCTCGGCAGGTCGATCGTGGGGAAGCCACGTGACCGGGGCAAGAGGCGGCTACGTGTGCCGGGTCCGAGCCGCCCTGGGCGTGAGCCGTGAGTTGCGCCGACCGTCCCGGAGCGCCGCAGACCTCCTCAGCGAGCGGCCCCGCGATGCTTCCAGTATACGCGATACTTCGCCGTGCGGGGAGGAGACGGCCACGGCCCCTGGCGGACGAAATGCCTTTGGAGGCGCCGGCTTGGCGCCATGTGGCTCGCCTCAGGGCGTGCCGGAGTCAGGGCACGCGAAGTGCGGGATTCGGGTCCGGGTTGTCCGGGCCGAGGGGCTCGAGCATCGGTGCGGGCTGTCCCGGCGCCCACGCGGTCCAGCGCCCCCGGGCCGCGACGCAGTCCGCGAAGTTCCGCTCGATCAGGCCGGCGTCGGGACCCTGGGCGGTGGCCCAGACCCTCCCGGAGCCGTCGACGTCGTACCGGCTGATGGCCGGCAACGCCTCGTTGCAGGCCTGAGCCCTGGTCCGCACCTCGGCCAGGCGCTCCGGAGGCAGGGAATCCATCGACGCGCAGCCCGCCAGGAGGCTGGCCGCGCCGAGGACGACCGCGCAACCCAGGGGAGAGTGGGGGATCAACGAGCCGAACGGCGTCATGGCGTCCTCCTATGGCCGTCGGTGCCGTCGAGCCGGCGTCGGACAGCATCGCACGCGTCACCGCTCGGTCCTGTACCGACCCTACCAAGCGCCGCTCACCGGCGCCACCGACCGGATAAGCTACCGGGCATGAGCACGGCACCCGCCGGACTCTTGGCCCACTGGGGCTACGGCGCCATCTTCGTGGCGGTGGTCCTCGGGAACTTCGGCCTGCCCGTGCCGGAGGAGACGGTCCTCGCCCTCGGCGGCTACCTCGCGCAGCGGGGCGATCTGCGTCTGACCCTCGTGCTCGCGGTCGGGTTCGTCAGCGCGGTCGTCGGCGACGCTCTCGGCTACTGGATCGGACGCCGGTACGGGCGGGCGGCGATCGCGCGCTACGGCGAGTCGGTCTACGTCACCCCCGCGCGCCTGGAAAAGGTGTCGCAGCTCGTCCGCCGGTACGGTGCCTGGGCCGTCTTCGGCGCCCGGTTCGTGGCGGGCCTGCGCTTCCTGGCCGGTCCGCTGGCCGGCGCGACCGGGCTGCCTCCGCTCCCCTTCGCCACGGCGAACGTCCTGGGCGCGCTGCTCTACACGCCCTACGCCGTGGGCATCGGCTACGCGGTCGGCTACGGGTTCGGCGACCGGATCGAGCGGCTCGTCGGCCGGGTGGAGTGGATCGTTCTCCTCGCCGCCGTCGTCCTCACGCTGGGCGTCGTGGCCATCCGCGCCGTCCGCCGCCGCCGGGCGCTGTAGGAGCGTGCCGGGCCGCCGCCGCCGGGCCCTCAGCCGATGGGCGGGTGGGAGATCGTGGCACCTCCGTCCACGACGAGCGTGGTGCCGGTGATCCAGGAGGACTCGTCGGAGGCGAGGAAGAGGATGGCCCGCGCGACGTCGTCGGGCTGGCCCACCCGTCCGAGCGGGATGTTCATGCCCCATGCCGCGAGCACCGCCTCCCAATCGTCACCGGGTTTGAGGCGGCTCTGCGGCATGGGCGTCGCGATGCGGCCGGGGCAGACGGCGTTCACGCGGATGCCGTGCGGCGCGAAGTCGAGGGCCATGTTCTTCGTGAGGAGATTGACGCCGCCCTTGGCGGCGTTGTAGGGCGCGAGCTTCGGGTCCCCGACGATCCCGGCCACCGACGAGACGTGAACGATCGCGCCCCCCCGGCCGGCCGGGACCATCCGCTGGAGCGCGAAGCGCGACACGAGGAAGACGCCGTGGAGGTCGACGTCGATGACCCGGCGCCAGTCCTCGATGGAGACGCTGGTCACGGTGGCGTTCCGGACGAGGATGCCGGCGTTGTTGACGACGACGTCGATGCCCCCGAAGGCCGTCACCGTCGCCTGGGCCATCCGCTCGGCGTCCTCGGGCTTGGCCACGTCGCCCGTGACCAGGGCCGCGGTGCCGCCCGCCTGCTCCACCAGGCGCACCGTCTCCTCGAGCTCAGCGCGGCGGCGGCCGGAGACCATGACCCGGGCGCCCTCGCGGGCGAAGAGCTCGGCGGTCCCACGGCCGATGCCGGTGCCGCCGCCGGTGATGAGCGCGCGCTTGCCCTGAAGACGCATCCGAGCCTCCCTGTGCCGGCACGCCGCTTGACAGCATGAAGCCGCCTCGCTAGCGTGAGGATCGTTCAGCGAGCATAGTACACGCCCGCGCTCGAAGACGGACCGGCTCCAGCATCCACCCGGGCCCGCGCGTGAAGCACCAGACGGCGAGCGTCCGAGTGTCGCGACAGGCAGGGGACGACGTGGGACGTTACCGGCTGGGCATCGACATCGGTGGCACCTTCACGGACTTCAGCCTCCTGGACGAGGCGACGGGAGAGCTCTCCGGGTTCAAGTCGCCTACCGTCCCCGGCGATCCCGGCCGCGGCGTCGTCGAGGGCCTGCGCGCCCTCGTGGCCGAGCGGGCCCTCGACCCCGGCTCGATCGACTACCTGGTCCACGGCACGACGATCGCCGTCAACACGGTGATCCAGCGCAACGGCGCGACGCTGGGGCTCCTGGTCACCGCCGGCTTCGGCGACGTCCTCGAGATCCAGCGCCTCCGGCTGGCCAGCCCCGTCAACTTCACGGCCACGCGCCCGGCGCCGCTCATCCCCCGGTACCGGGTGGGGGAGGTGACCGAGCGGATCCTGGCCGACGGCCTCGTCGACACCGCGCTGGACCGCGAGGAGCTGGTCCGGGAGGCGGTGCGGCTGGTCGAGGGGGAGGGCGCCGAAGCCCTGGTCGTCGCGTTCATCAACGCGTACCGGGCGCCCGCGCACGAGCTGGAGGCGCGGAAGGTGCTGGCCGAGCGGTTCCCGGGCCTCCCGGTGACGTGCTCCCACGAGGTGTGGCCGCAGATCCGCGAGTACGAGCGGACCATGGTCGCGGTCCTGAGCGCGTACGTGCGGCCGCGCGTGGAGCGCTATCTCGGCGACCTCGAGCGCGAGCTGGCGCGGGCCGGGGTGCGCGTGCCGCTCTACATCACGAAGTCGAACGGCGGGGTGACCACGGCCCGAGACGCGCGCCAGGCGACGGCCGGCACCATGCTGTCGGGCCCGGCCTCGGGGGTGATCGGGGCCACGTCCGTCTGCGCGCGTGCCGGCTACCGGAACCTCATCACGTTCGACATGGGCGGCACGAGCGCGGACATCGCCCTGGTGCGGGACGGCCGGCCGGTGTACTCGATCGACGAGACCGTCGGCGAGTTCCCGATCGTCATGCCGGTCGTCGGCGTGTCGTCGATCGGGGCGGGCGGCGGCTCCGTGGCGTGGCTCGATCCGGTCGGAGTGCTCAAGGTCGGCCCGCGGAGCGCGGGCGCCGACCCGGGGCCCGCGTGCTACGGGCGGGACGGGACCGAGCCGACGCTCGCGGATGCGTTCCTCCAGTGCGGGTTCCTCAACCCCGAGAACTTCGTCGGCGGCCGGCTCCGTCTCCACCCGGACCGGGCGGCGGCGGCGATGCGGCCGATCGGCGAGAGCCTCGGCCTCGACGTGGACGCGGCCGCCGAGGCCGTCGTCGAGGTCGCCACCGCCAACATGTACGCGGCGTTCTCGAACGTGCTGGCGCGCCACGGGCTCGACCCGCGCGACTTCTGCCTGGTCGCCTTCGGCGGCGCGGGGCCGGTCGAGGCCTGCTTCCTGGCCGAGGAGTTCCACATCCCGCGCGTGATCGTGCCGCCGTCGCCGGGGACGCTCTGCGCCCAGGGGGCGATGACCGCCGACGTCAAGAGCGACTACGTCCGGACGCTCCACCGGCGGCTCTCGGCGACGTCGGGCAAGCTGCTCGACGCGGAGTGCGCGGAGCTGTCGGCTCGCGCCCGGCGCTGGCTGGCCGAGGAGGCGCCGGCCGTCGGCGCGAGCGCCATCGCGTTCAGCGCCGATCTCCGCTACGTCGGCCAGGCGTTCCAGATCGAGGTGCCGATCGATCCGGCCTGGCTCGAGGCGGCCACCACCGACCCGCTGCGCGCGGCCTTCCACGACCTCCACGAGCGGCTCTACGCGCATGCCGATCGGGCCGCCGATGTCGAGCTGATCGACCTCCGCGCCACGATCACGGGGACGACGCCCAAGCCCGCTCTCCGCGAGGTCGAGACCGGCCACGGCCTCGCCGCGCCGGCCGGGCGCCGCCCGATCCACTACCGCACGCAGCGATACGAGGCCGCCGTCTACCACCGGCACGACCTCCGGGCGGGCCAGCACCTCCCCGGGCCGGCGATCGTCGAGCAGGAGGACACCACGACCCTGGTGCCGGCCGGCTTCCACGCCACCGTCGACCCGTTCGGGAACCTCGTCATCGAGGCGCGGTAGGCGATGGCCATCGACCGCGTGACGCTCGAGATCCTGCGGAACCACTACCAGGCCGTCGTTGAGGACATGGCGCGGATCATGGAGCGCACCGCCTACACGACGTTCGTGAAGGAGACGGCGGACTTCTCGACGGGGCTGGTCTCGACCGGTGGCGAGTACGTCGCCTACCCGTGGAACCTGGGCGCCTCGTCGTATCTCGGGCTCAACATGGCCCACACCCTCCGCTACTTCGACCGCTACGACGAGGGCGACATCGTCATCTGCAACGACGCGTACCTGTCGGGGCCGCTCTGCACCCACCTGCCGGACGTCCACATCCTGCGCCCGATCTTCCACGAGGGGCGCATCGTCTGCTGGGGCTACGCCTTCGTGCACTCCTCGGACATGGGCGGGGCGGTGCCGGCTAGCGTATGGCCGCGGGCCACGGAGATCTTCCAGGAGGGCCTCCGGCTCCGCCCCACCAAGCTCTACCGGGCGGGCGTCCTCCAGGAGGATGTCAAGAACCTGATCGGCGACAACTGCCGCATCCCCGACACCAACTGGGGCGACATCAAGGCGATGGTGGCCGCGGTCAGCTCGTGCGACCGGCGCATCCAGGAGATGGTGCGGAAGTTCGGCATCGGGCTGGTCGTGGAGGGCATCGACGCGGTGCTCGACTACACGGAGCAGCGCGCGCGCGCGGCCATCCGGAGGATCCCGGCCGGCACGTACCGTTTCACCGAGTACATGGAGGACGACCTCCGCTCGGAGGTGCCGATCCGGCTGCAGGTGGCGCTGACGATCGAGGGTGACTCGATCCACCTGGATTTCACAGGCACGGACCCCCAGGTGGGCTCGGCACTGAACATCGCGACTCACGGCGTCACGCACCCGTTCCTCTGCCAGGCGATCAACGCCTACGTCGTCACCGAGGACCCCGGCATCCCCAAGGCCTCGAGCATCCTGCGACCGGTGCGGGTCACGGCGCCGCCGGGCACCGTCGTCAACGCCCAGTTCCCGGCCCCGATCGGCGTGCGGTACGGGACGGTCCTGCGGGTGTTCGACGCGGTGCTGGGCGCGCTGGCGCAGGCGCTGCCCGGGCGCATTCCGGCGGCGCCCGCAGGCGCCATCTCTCCGGTGGTGGCCTCGGTCCTCGACCTCAGGACCGGCCAGCGTCAGGTCCAGGTCGTCGAGCCGATGCTGGGGGGCGGCGGAGGACGCCCGACCATGGACGGGCTCGGCGGCGCCGACTCGACCTCAGGGTTCCTCCGGAACACTCCCGTCGAGAGCATCGAGGCCGAGGTCCCCATCGTGATGCGCCGCTACCACCTCATGTCGGACACCGGCGGAGCGGGGGAGCACCGAGGTGGCCTCGCCGTGCGCCTGGACTTCCAGGTGTTCCACCCCCACGCCATCGTGACGGCGCGCGGGATGGAGCGCTTCCGCCTGGAGCCCTGGGGCGTGGCCGGCGGCCGCGCCGGGACCCCGGGGAGCTGCGTCGTCAACCGCGGGACCTCGCGCGCGCGGGACATCGGGAAGGTCGACGTGCTGCACCTCGAGCCCGGCGACGTGGTCAGCATCTTCTCGCCGAGCGGCGGGGGCCACGGTGATCCGCGCCAGCGGGACCCCGCGCGGGTGCAGGACGACGTCAGGGCGGGCTACCTGAGCCCGGAGCGCGCGCGCGAGACCTACGGCGTCGCGCTGGCGGACGGCCGCGTCGACGCGGAGGCCACTGCCCGCCTCCGGGCCGCGATGCCGGCCCCGCCCGGCGGCGGGTTCGACTTCGGCCAGCGCCGGGCCGAGATGGAGCGCCGCTGGCCGCCGGCCATCCAGGAGGCCGCGCTCCGGCTCCTGGAGGGCGTCCCGGCGGCCGTCCGCGACTGGGGCAAGCACCAGATCTACGAGCGCATCCAGGCGATCGCGGCCGAGCGCCCGCCCACGCCGGCCGACGTGGCCACGGTCTGGGCCGACATCCGAGCGCGCCTGGCGCGCGCGCTCGGCGACGCGTGAAGGGTTTCCACGAGGCTCCGTCACCGGACGGACGAGACCAACATTCGGCGGAGGTGCACATGACGAACAGGGCTCGGTTCCTCACGGCTCTCGCACTTGCCCTGCTGACGCTCGCCCTCGGGCCCCGCCCGGTCGCGGCCGAGAACATGCAGGGGATCACCGACACCACCATCAAGATCGGCAACATCGGCCCGTACACGGGCGACGCCTCGAGCTTCAGCGCGCTCAACTACGGGCCAACCGCGTACTTTCGCTACATCAACAGCCAGGGAGGCGTCCACGGCCGGAAGTTCGAGATCGTGACCGCCGACGACGCGTGCAAGGAGACGACCGGGATCGCGGCGGCCAAGAAGCTCATCTACCAGGACAAGGTGTTCATGCTCCTCGTCCATCCCTGCAGCGGGGTGGCGATGGCGGCGAAGCCGACCGTCGTCGAGGACGGACTGCCCTGGATCGGGGTCTCGGCCAACCCGAAGCTGACGACGCCGACGGTCCCGAACATGTTCCACGTGACCTACACCGGCGTCTACTCGGGCCGGGCCATGGCGCGTTTCGCGCTCTCGAAGCCCAACGCGAAGAAGATCGTCCTGGTGGCCCACACCAACGACTGGGCCAAGGGCTACTGCGATCCCGCCACGGAGCTCATGAAGGAGCAGGGCGTCGAGCCGGTGATGAGTCTCGCCCTCGAGCGGGGCTCGACCGACGCCACCGCCCAGTCGCTCCGGATCAAGACCGCCAGCGCCGACTTCGTCCTCGGCTGTCTGTACGAGGCGGAGCTGGCGATCCTCCTGCGGGACCTCCACAAGTACGGAGTGAGCGTGCCGGTCATCGGCGCTTTGGGGGCCGACTTCGAGAGCACCCATAAGCGCGTGAACAACCCCGCGGCGGTGAAGAACTTTTACCTGCCGTACCAGTTCAAGTACCCGATGGGCAGCCCCGAGATGAAGAAGTGGGAGGACATGTTCGTGAAGTACCTGGAGAAGAGCGAGCTGCCCGAGAACGGGGTTCCCACCAACTTCTACTACTTCGGGCTCCCGACGGCCATCGCCACCGTCGAGGCCTTCAAGCGAGCCGGCCCCCAGCCGACGCGCGAGAAGTTCATCGCGGCGATGGAGACCCTGAAGGACTTCGACACCGGGGTGCTGGCGGACAAGGTGACCATCACCCACGAGAACCACGTCGGCGTGCACAGCATGTTCGCGGTCGGCCTGAACGATCAGGGCAAGCAGACGGTCTACTCGGCCTGGGGGAAGCCCCTCCAGTGACGGGCGCCCGGGAGGGCTGATCCCCGCGGGGTCGCCGTGCTCTCGCAGCTGGTCGTGAGCGGCCTCGCCCAGGGCGTCGTCTACGGCCTGGTCGCGCTGTCCATGACCATGGTCTACCGGGCCACGACGGTCGTGAACTTCGGCCACGGAGACCTGGTCATGGGCGGCGCGTTCGTCGTGTACGTCCTGGTCGTCTATGCGCACCTGCCGTATGTCGTCGGGGGGCTCCTGTCGCTCGTGATCCTCTTCGGCCTCGGGATGGCGATCCACCAGGGGCTCATGCGGCGCATCATGGCCGGGCCCCACCTGGCGATCGCCATGATGGCGCTCGCGGTCGGCTACGCCCTGCGCGGGGGGGCGCGCGTCCTGTGGGGCCGCGAGGTGCTCCCGTTCCCACGGATCTTCCCCGACCGCGCCTGGGCGCTCGGGGACGTCGTGGTGACGAGCGACAACGTGGTCGTGTCCGGCACGGTCGTCGCGCTCCTGGCGGTCCTCTTCGTGCTCTTCAACGTCACCCAGACGGGGCGCCTGCTCCAGGCCGTCTTCCAGAACCAGCGTGGCGCCGCGTTGATCGGGCTCAACGTCGACGCCGTGCACCGGCTGACGTGGGGAGCCGGCGCGGCCCTGGGCGCCCTCGGCGGGGTGCTGCTGGCTCCCATCACGCTCCTCTACCCCGACATGGGCGTGTGGGTGCTGGTCCGGGGCTTCGCGGCGATGACCCTCGGGGGATTCGGCAGCCTCCACGGGGCGGTGCTCGGCGGCCTGATCCTGGGCGTGGTGGAGCTCGTGCTCGGCGCGTACGTGTCCACGGCGTTCATCGACATCTCGGCGTACGTCGTGGTGATCGCCGTCCTCCTCCTGCGTCCCGACGGGCTCTTCGGTCGGCAGGTGGTCGTCCGGGTCTGACCGGCCCATGCCCGGCGCGCCACCCCCCGCGGTCGTGACGCGCCCGGCCCTCGGCCGCTGGGTGTTCCTGCTCGTTCCGCTCTTGGCCTTGCCCGTGCCGTTCCTCGTGAACCGCTACGTCCAGTACGTCCTCAACCTGATCCTCGTGTACATCCTCGCGGGCGTGGGTTTCAACATCGTGATCGGCAACCTCGGCCAGCTGGCGTTCGCCAACGTTGCGCTCCTCGGCCTGGGCGCCTACACCTCCGGCATCCTCGTCGTCCACGGCGGCTGGCCGTGGTGGACGACGATCCTCCCGGCCGGCGTGGTGGGCGCGCTCGCCGGCGTCCTGGCGAGCCTGCCCGCGCTCCGCCGGATCCGGCTCTTCTACCTGGCGATCATGACGATGGCCTTCGGCGAGCTGATGCGCTGGATCTACATCCGGGCCGAGCCGCTCACCAACGGCTCGATGGGGCTGGCGGTGCCCCCGCCGGTGCTGCTGGGCGTGCGCCTCTCGAGCGATCGCGGCAAGTTCTACGTGTTCCTCGCCCTCGCGGTGCTCGTCGTCGTCCTCACCTCGAGCCTCCTCCGCTCCCGGTTCGGCCGGGCGTTCATGGCAATCCGCGACAACGAGCTGGCCGCGGCGGCGGTCGGAATCGCGACCGACCGCTACTTCGTGCTCGCCTTCGCCTGGAGCGGGTTCGTGGTGGGGGTGGGCGGCGCGATGTACACCGCGCTGGTGGGCCACGTCACGCCGGAGGCCTTCAACCTCCTCGAGCTGATCCTCCACTTCGCGGTGGTGATGGTCGGGGGCCTGGCGAGCCTGGCGGGCTCGGTGATCGGCGCCATCGTGCTCACGACGACGCCGGAGCTGTTCCGGAGCTTCCCGGGCGTCCAGGAGCTGGTGCTCTCGCTCCTCATCATCGTGGTCCTGCTGTTCCTGCCGCGGGGGCTGGTGAGCCTCCTCGCCCGGCGCTGGCCGCTCTTCCGCGAGCGCTACTACCGGGAGTAAGCCGTGGCGCTCCTGGACCTGACCGACGTCACCGTCCGCTACGGCGGGCTCACCGCGGTCGACGGCGTGTCGCTCCGCCTCGAGCCGGGCGAGGTGCGGGCCATCATCGGGCCGAACGGGGCGGGGAAGACGTCCCTGTTCAACGCCGTGACCGGGCACGCGCCCCTCGCCGCCGGAGCGATCCGGTTCCGCGGCGAGCGCATCGACGGGCTCGCCCCCCACGTCGTGTCGGCCCGGGGCGTCCGGCGCACCTTCCAGAACGGGGGACTGTTTTCCGAGCTGACCGCGCTCGAGAATGTGCTGGCGGGCCTTCACACCGAGGTGCGGAGCGGCTTCTTCGGGGTCCTATTCGGGCTGCCGCGAGCCCGCGCCGCCGAGCGGACGGCCACGGCCCGGGCACGCGGGCTGCTCGACCTGATGGGGATCGGGCATCTCGCCGACCAGCCGGCCGGGACCCTGTCAGGTGGCCAGCAGCGGATGGTCGAGATCGTGCGCGCACTCGCGACGCGGCCGCCGGCGCTCCTCCTCGACGAGCCCGCTGTGGGGCTGGCCCCGGCCGTGCGCGAGCAGCTGCTCGGCGTCATCCGGCAGCTGGTGCGGGAGGAGGGGATCGGCGTCATCCTGATCGAACACGCCATCGAGTTCGTCATGACCGTGTCGGACCGGATCGTCGTCCTCAACGAGGGGAAGGTCATCGCCGAGGGCACCCCCGACGAGGTGCCGCGGAACCGCGACGTGCTGGAGGCCTACCTTGGCCACTGACGGAGTCCCGGGCGGCGAGGTCCCCGTCCTCGCGGTCGAGGGGCTCGTGGCCGGCTACGGTTCGGTCCAGGTCCTGCGTGGCCTCGACTTCCTGGTGCGCCCCGGCGAGGTCGTCGCGCTGCTCGGGGCGAACGGGAGCGGCAAGTCGACGGCGCTCAACACGATCAGCGGCTTCCTCCGGCCGACCGCCGGCCGGATCCGGCTGGACGGCCGGGACATCGCGGGACGCCCGCCCCACTGGACGTTCCGCCGCGGCGTCGTGCAGGTGTCGCAGGCGCGGGACCTGTTCGCCGACATGTCGGTCGCGGAGAACCTTCGCCTCGGGGCCGCGGTGCGCGGCGACGCCCGGAACGGCCTCGCCAGGATGTTCGAGCTGTTCCCGCGCCTGGCCGAGCGCCCGGGGCAGACCGTCCGCTCGCTCTCGGGCGGCGAGCAGCAGATGGTCGCTCTCGGCCGGGCGCTGATGGGCGACCCGCGGCTCCTGCTCCTCGACGAGCCGTCGGGGGGCCTGGCTCCCGTGTTCGTGGCGGAGATCGGGCGGCTAGTCGAGCGCCTGAAGGCCGCCGGGACGACGGTGCTGATGGTCGAGCAGAACGTGCGGCTGGCCCTCGCCGTCGCGGACCGGTTCGTCGCGCTCCGCGACGGCCTCGTCCTGGCCGAGGGGCCCGTGAGCGCGCTTCGCGGAGCGTACGAAGATCTTGTGCGTCGCATCTACCTGTAACGGCGGATACTTACGAGAATGCTGTTCACACACCTCCTGAGCCCGATCCGGGTCGGACGCCTCGCGCTCCCGAACCGCGTCCTCATCACCGCGCACGCGACGAACTACGTCGACGCGGACGGCCTCCCCGATGCCCGGGCCGTCCACTACTACGCCGAGCGGGCCAGAGGCGGTGCCGGGCTGATGGTGACAGGCGCGTCGAGCGTCCACCTCTCGAGTCCGCGGGTCCGCGGGGTCGTGAACGCCCAGGACGCGCGCGTCGTGCCCGCCTGGCGGGCGATCGCCGATGCGGTCCACGCCCACAGCGGGCGCATCCTCGTCATGCTGACCCACATGGGCCGCGTGGGCCGGATGCCGGACATGCGACCCCTGGTCGCGCCCTCGCCGCTGATGGACGGGAGCTTCCGCCAGGCGGTCCCCCACGAGCTCGACACGCGCGAGATCGCCGAGCTGGTCGAGGCCTTCGCCGGCGCGGCCCGCCGCGTGCGCGAGAGCGGCATGGACGGCATCGAGCTCCAGGGCGCCCACGGCTACCTGATCGCCCAGTTTCTGTCGCCGCTCTCCAACCGGCGCACCGACGGCTACGGGGGTGACCTCGCGGGACGGATGCGGTTCTGCCTTGAGGTCGTGGAGGCCGTGCGCCGCACCGTCGGCGCCGGCTCGACGGTCGGGATCCGGCTGTCCGCCGACGAGCTGGTGCCGGGCGGGCTCGGCCTCGACGAGTCGCGCGCGGTCGTGCGGCGCCTCGAGGCGACGGGCGCGGTCGACTTCGTCGACGTGAGCGCGGGGACCGACTCGGACCTGATGAGCCTGGCTGAGCACATCCCGTCCATGTACTTCCCGCCCGCGAACCTGGTCCGCTTCGCGGCGGCGATCAAGCCGGTGACGCGCTTGCCGGTCTTCTGTGCGGGGGCGATCCGCGATCCCGCGGTCGCCGAGGCGATCGTGGCCGAGGGCCAGGCGGACCTGGTCGGCATGACACGCGCGCACATCGCCGACGCGCACGTGGTGCGAAAGCTCCGAGAGGGCCGGGCGGAGGACATCCGACGGTGCATCGGCTGCATGCAGGCCTGTCTCGAGGCGCTTGCCAACGGGCTCCCGATCGGGTGCGTCTACAACCCGGTCACCGGGCGCGAGGGCGAGTGGGCCGAGCTCGAGCCGGCGTCACGCCCCCGGCGTGTGGTGGTCGTCGGGGGCGGTCCAGCGGGCCTCGAGGCCGCGCGGGTCGCGGCCCTCCGCGGCCACCGCGTTCTCCTCCTCGAGGCGTCGGAGCGTCTCGGCGGCCAGCTCCATCTGGCGGCGGGGCTGCCGAAGCGGGAGAGCTTCCTGGAGATCGTGAGCTTCCTCTCACGCCAGGTGGCGAAGCTCGGCGTCGAGGTACGGCTCGGCCGCCGCGCGGAGCTGAGTGCGGTCCAGACCGAGGGTCCGGATGCGGTGGTCGTGGCCACCGGGAGCCGTCCGGCGCTCCCGGAGGGCCTACCGGGAGTGCCCGGGGCGCTGGTCCACGTGAGCGACGTGGTGAGCGGCGAGGCACGCGTAGGAGACCGCGTCCTCGTCGTGGACCAGGACGGCCACCTCCGGGGCTCCGGTGTGGCGGATCTCCTGGCCGGCCGAGGCCACCGGGTGACCATCGCCAGCGAACAGCTCTACGTGGGGCAGGGGATCGACCTCAAGACGCTCTACCCCCTGCAGCGTCGGCTGCGCGAGCAGGGCGTCGAGATGCTGCCGTCGACGCGGCTCGTCGGATGGGACGCCGGGCGCCCCATTGTGGTCGACGTCTTCACCGCCGTCCCGCGCACCCTCGCGGAGATCGACACGGTCGTGTGGGCGGCAGCCGGCGCGGTGGTGGCCGACCTCGTCGCGCCGCTTCGCTCAGCCGGGCTTCCCGTGTATCCCGTGGGCGATTGCGTGGCGCCCCGGCGGGTCGAGCACGCCGTCCACGAGGCCCACGCCGTCGCCCGCGCGTTATAGGAGGTACGATGCGACTCGACGACCTGAGGATCCCCGCCAGCTCGGCGGCCCGCGCCGCGCTGGAGGTGGCCACCGCGTACTGCTCTCCGGCGCTCTTGAACCATTCGATCCGC
>DATBGA010000068.1:0-29470 GCA_036558225.1 Candidatus Methylomirabilota bacterium
TACGCGGCGCGGCTCCACGACTACCGGTTCAAGCAGATGGAGTACACGCTGCCCGAGGAGTACCGGGACGAGCACGAGCTCGAGCGCCAGCGAAAGATCCACGACTCCCTGATCGCGATGGGCCTCCAGCTGGTGTCCGACTCCTACCTCGAGGTGATGCGGAAGAAGACGGAGGCCGCCGGGCTGCCGTTCGAGCCCCGGATGATGGACGGCAAGCACTACAAGGCGCTGATCGAGGACGTCCAGGGCAAGGACTACGACCTCGTGATCATGGGCGCCCTCGGGCTCGGGGCGGTGCGCGACAGCCAGCTCGGCTCGGTGACCGAGCGCTTCATCCGGAAGGTCCCGGTCGACACGCTGGTGGTCCGCAGCCTGGAGCCGCCCGAGGCGGAGCAGGGCGCGATCGTCGTCGGGCTCGACGGGAGCCCCCAGTCGTTCTACGGCCTCAAGGTCGGCATCGGCCTCGGGAAGGCGCTCCGCCGCCCGGTGCACGCGGTCGCCGTCTACGATCCGTACCTCCACTACGCCATGTTCAACGGGATCGTGGGCGTGCTCACCGAGCAGGCCTCGAAGGTCTTCCGCTTCAAGGAGCAGGAGCAGCTCCACGAGGAGATCATCGACACCGGGCTGGCCAAGATCTACCAGTCGCACCTGGAGATCGGCCGGAAGCTCGCCGCCGACGAGGGGGTCGACCTGGCGATCACGCTGCTCGACGGCAAGTGCTTCGAGAAGGTGCTCCAGTTCTGCCGGAAGGAGCATCCCTGGCTCCTGGTCCTGGGCCGCATCGGCGTGCACTCGGACGAGCGCGAGGCGGACCTCGGCTCGAACACCGAGAACCTGCTGCGTCTCGCCCCGTGCAACGTGCTCCTCGTCTCGGGGAAGTTCTACCCGCCGCTCGACGTGAAGGCCGAGGAGATCATCGCCTGGACGGACGAGGCCCGGGAGCGGATGAAGCGCGTGCCGGAGCAGGTGGCGGGGGTGGCGCGGACGGCGCTCCTCCGCTACGCGATCGAGCAGGGGCACACGGTGATCACCTCCAAGGTGATCGACGAGGCGATGGCGATCTTCATGCCGGGCCGCATGGCGGAGAAGATGCAGATCCTGGCCGAGGACCTGGCGGTGGCGAAGCTCCGGGCCGAGGACGCCGCGGTGACGGCGATCTGCTCGGTCTGCGGCTACGTCGTGAAGGGCCCGAACCCCGTGGTGAAGTGCCCGGTCTGCGCGGGCGGCCCCGAGGGCTTCACGCTGGTCGATCGGCGGGCGGTCGAGCAGATCGCGACCGCGGAAGGCGGGATCGCCGAGGAGGAGGTCATGCCCGGCGTGACCGTCCGCTGGGCCAACGACGCGCGGGAGGGGCTCCGCGAGGTGACGGACGCCTACCTCCGGCGGCGGGCCAAGGCGCGCATCGAGAAGTATGCGCGGACGCGGAAGCTCCCGGTGATCACCAAGGAGATCGCCTTCCCCCTGATCGAGGAGACCGTCGGCCGCGACAAGCTGGGTGACGGCTGGGACACGCTCATCGCCAACACGAAGTTCGCCGAGGCGACCCTCAAGGACGTGACCGATCCGAACGGGGCCTTCACCTGGACCGAGGACGCGGTGGCGCGGCTGAACCGCGTGCCGGCCGGGTTCATGCGCGACATGACCAAGGAAGCGATCGAGAAGGTCGCGCGGGAGAAGCAGGTCGGCTTCATCGACCTCGCGCTCTGCGAGGAGGGCATCGGCCACGCGCGGGCGACGATGAACGAGGTCATCGCCGGCTACATCAAGAACAGGCCGCAGAGCTGACTTTGGCCGTCTGACGAGCCAGTCGAGATGGCCGGCGGCCTCGGGGCACGCCTGTCGCCCGGGGACCTGCAAAGGCAAGAAGCGATTACGGAGATGCCGCGGCACGCGGAGCGTCCGCTGGCCATGCCGCCATGCGGATTGGCCATCGGATCCGCGCGGCGGTGGCGAGCATGACGGCTCGATCGCTCCTCCGGACTGCAGGTCTGAGCCTGGCCCTGCTGGCGGCGCCGGTCGCCGCGCAGGCGCAACGGGCCTCGAACGTCCCCCGAGTAGGTCTCCTCGGGACCGGCTCGCCGGCCGACACCGCCCCGCGGCTCGATGCATTCCGGCAGGCTTTGCGCGAGCTCGGCTACGTCGAGGGCCGGACGATCGAGATCGAATCCCGGTGGGCGGAGGGACGGTTGGAGCGGTTTCCCGGCTTCGCCGTCGAGCTCGTCGATCTCAAGGTTGACGTGATCTTTGCGGTGACTTCCCCGGCGGCCCTGGCGGCCAGGCGTGCGACCGCGACGATCCCCATCGTCTTTGCGACGGCCGCTGACCCCGTGGGCTCCGGGCTCGTGGCCAGCATCGCGCATCCCGGCGGGAACGTGACAGGGCTCTCGCTCCTCGCCCCCGAGATGGTGGCCAGACAGCTGCAGCTCCTCAAGGAAGCCGTGCCGAGGGCCGCTCGGGTCGCCGTGCTCTCGAATCCGCTCAATCGGTATACGAGCCTCATGGTCAAGGAACTCGAGGCCGCGGCTCGATCTCTGGGGGTGCACGTTCAGCTCGTCGAGGTGCGAGAACCTGACGCCTTCGACAGTGCCTTTGCGGCGATCGCCAAGGAACACCCGGGCGCCCTCTTCGTCCTGTTCGATCCCATGCTCTTCGCTCACCGGACACGAATCGCGGAGTTCGCGAACCGGAATCGCCTGCCGGCGATGTATCCGCACCGGGAGTATGCGGAAGCCGGCGGACTGATGGCCTATGGGACGGATCTCCGCGACAACTTCCGGCGTGCCGCCAGCTACGTGGACCGGATCCTCAGGGGCGCGAAACCTGCGGATCTGCCCGTCGAGCAGCCGACCAAGTTCGAGCTCGTGATCAACATGAAGACGGCCAAGGCGCTCGGCGTCACGATCCCCCCCGCAGTGCTGGCCCGGGCGGACGAAGTCATCCGGTGACCTACAAGGCGTACGCGGTCTCCTGGAACCTGACCCAGCGCTGTAACCTCTTCTGCGCCCATTGCTACATCAGCGCGGCCCCCGGCGCGTCGGCCGCCGGAGAGCTCTCGACCGAGGAGTGCCGCCGGGTGATGGCCGACATCGCCCGCGTCAACCCGGGCACGTTCCTGATTCTCACCGGCGGGGAGCCGCTCCTGCGCCAGGACATCTTCGAGCTCGCCGCGGAGGGTCGCGAGCACGGCTTCACGGTCGTGCTCGGAACCAACGGCGTGCTCCTGCGCTCGAAGCAGGCGCGCCTCATGAAGACCCACGGAGTCCAGGGCGCCTCGCTCTCCCTCGACTCGGTCGATCCCGGGCGCCATGACGCGTTCCGCCACCTGCCGGGAGCCTGGAAGGGCGCCATCCGCGCGACCGAGGCGCTCCGGGGCGAGGCGATCGACTTCTCGCTCCACATGAGCGTCACCGACTGGAACGTTGGGGAGATCCCCGCGATGATCGACCTGGCGCATGAGCTCGGCGCCCGCGTGCTGAACTTCTTCTTCCTCGTCCGGACGGGGCGGGGCGAGGGCCTGACCGACATCACGCCGGCCCAGTACGAGGAGATCCTCACGTACCTGGCCCGCGCTCAGGGGGCGGGCGGCGCCGCGCACGACGCCGCGGGAGCTTCCGTGCTCGAGCGCCGCGAGGATCCGTGGAGCGCGCCGGTCGGCCGGGCCGGGGGCCTCCTGATCCGGGCCAAGTGCGCGCCGCACTTCCGGCGCGTCCTCTACGAGCTCGATCCCGCGTCGCCTCTCCTCGCCAACTACGCCCACGGTTCCTGTCCTGCGGGCAAGTACTACTGCCGCATCACGCCGACGGGCGACGTGACGCCGTGCCCCTACATGCCGGTGGCGGCCGGCAACCTGCGCGAGACCGGGTTCGCCGAGCTGTGGGAGCAAGCCCAGGTCTTCACCGATCTCCGGACGGGGCCGCTCGGCGGCCGCTGCGGCGCCTGTGAGTTCCGCGAGCTCTGCGGCGGTTGCCGCTGCCGCGCGTACGCGACCTACGGGGACTATCTCGCGGAGGATCCCGCCTGCGGCTACCAGCCCGGCGGTCACGGCGGCGAGCTGATCCGGCTCGGCGTCGAGCAGACGTTCGGGCTCGAGGTGCGCTTCGCCCTCGCCTGGGAGCCGGCGGCCCGCGCGCGCCTGGACGCCATCCCGGGGTTCGCGCGGGCGATGGTGGTCCAGGCGGTCGAGGCCTACGCGCGCGCCCAGGGACAGGACACCGTGACGCCGGCCCTGCTCGCGAAGGTGCGGAGCCGCTGGGGCATCTCGCCGGGGCGGCCGTTCACGCCGGCATCCGACCGGTCCCCGGTCACAGGGGACGGTTGACTCCTGATGGCCATCCCCGAGGAGCGATACCGTCAGGCCGCCTGGACCTACGTCGTCTACGGCGTCGTCTACTGGCTCGGTGGCCTCGCGCTGGCCCGGAGCGGTCTCGGCCCGCGGGGCATGGAGCGGGGCGGAACGGCCTGGTTCGTCGTCGGGGCCCTGTTCGTCATCGTGTTCCCCTGGCTCCTGGTCCAGGAGCGCGGGTGGTTCCACCGCTGGATCCTGTCCCGCCGCGACTTCGCCCGGGTCTTGACGCTGCTGGTCGCGGTCCGCGCGGTCGAGGTCGCGCGGATCGCCTGGATGCCCGGGGCCGAGACCGTGGCGGTCCTGGGATTCGCCGTGCCCATGCGGGCCGGGGCCTGGGTCTTCTGTCTTTTGACGATCGTCACGGCGATGATGCTCGCGCGGGCCGCGTGGAGCCGCGAGGCGTGAGCGGCGGGTCCGGCGCGCCATCACCGCCCCCGTCCGGCGAGGTGCGCTGGACGCCGGAGGCCGAGGCGCGGGTCGCCCGCGCGCCGTTCTTCCTCCGCGGCATGGTCCGGCGGCTGGCCGAGCGGCGGGCGCGCGCCGAGGGCATCCGCCTGATCACGCCGGAGCTCATGACCCGCTACAAGAGCGAGATGATGGGCCTCGCCGAGAGCGGCGCGTACCAGGTGCCGCAGGCGGCCCCGCCGTGGACCCCCGAGGCGCTGGCGCTCCTCGACGCCGCCCCGCCGTTCATGCGGCCGATGACCCGACGGATCTGCGAGGAGCTCGCCATCGAGCACGGTGCGGTGGCCGTGACACCGGCCCTCATCCGGGAAGCCGAGGCGGAGGCCGAGACCGAGGCGGCGGCCGCGCCGCTCCGCTGGGCGCCGGAGGCCGAGGCCCGTCTCGTCGCGCGCCTCGGGAAGGCGCCGGCCATGATGGCGGACTTTGTCCTCCGCCTCTTCCAGCGGGACATCGAGGTCGAGGCACGCCGCGCGGGGCTCGACCGGATCACGGACGAGGTCGTCGACCGGTTCTGGCAGGCGGCGCCGGAGACGCCCATCCGGTGGGCGCCCGAGGCCCGGGAGCGGCTCCAGACGGCGCCGGAGTTCGTGCGCGAGGGCATCCGGAAGGCGGCCGAGCGTCGGGCGCGGCGGATGGGCGTGGCCGAGATCACCTCGCCGCTCCTGACGCAGTTCCGGAACCAGGCGATGATGAAGGCCGTCAAGCGCATCCGCGAGCTCGGCTTCACCGAGCTCACGTTCGACGCCTTCGACGCCGCGAAGACCGAGATTCGCACGGTGAGCCTGAATCCCGAGGCCCAGGAGCGCCTGGACCGTATCCGGCGCTACTTCGAGACGGAGCGCCACGGCCAGTCCGGGGACTTCCTCGGGGAGGACTTGATGCGCCGCTTCCGGGCGCACCTCCGGGACCCCGCCGCGGCCCCGCTCGACACCAGGGACGAGGGCACCGGGACATGAAGGGCTATCGCGACATCGCCGGCGACGGCGGCTCGAGGATCGTCGAGCAGGTCGTCGCCCAGCAGGCGCGCCTCGCGGCGCGGATGGCGCCGATCCGCGCCAGCGTCGCGGTCGTGTCCGGCAAGGGCGGCGTGGGCAAGAGCTCAGTGACCGCGAACCTCGCCGGTGCCCTCGGCGCGCGCGGGCTGGCCGTCGGCGTGCTCGACGCGGACCTCAACGGCCCCTCGATGGGCAAGATGCTGGGCGTGCGAGGCCAGACGCTCCGGGTCGAGCCGGCCGGCGTGCGCCCGGCGGTCTCCGCCGAGGGGATCCAGGTCCTGTCGATGGACCTGCTGCTCCCCGGCGACGACACGCCCGTCGTGTGGACCGCCCCGACCCAGGCCGAGGCCCACACCTGGCTCGGCGCGATGGAAGGCACCGCCCTCCGGGAGTTCCTCGCCGACACCGCCTGGGGCGCGCTCGACGTCCTGCTGATCGACCTCCCGCCGGGCGCTGACCGCCTGCCGACGCTGCTCGACCTCCTGCCCGGGCTGACGGGCGCGGTCGTGGTCACGATCCCCTCCGCCGTCTCGCACCTGGTCGTGCGCCGCGCGATGACGCTCGCGCGGGAGCGCGGGGCGCGCCTCCTGGGGCTGGTCGAGAACATGGCGGGCTACGCGTGCCCGACGTGCGGCGCCGTCGGCCCGCTCTTCGAGGGGCCGGGCGGGGAGGCGACGGCCGCCCAGCACGGCGTGCCGTTCCTCGGGCGAGTGCCGTTCGATCCGCGCCTGGCCGCGGCCGCGGATCGCGGGCGGCCCTTCGTGCTCGACCACGGGGACACGCCCGCCGGCCGGGCCCTGGCCGGGATCGCGGCCGCGCTGGCGGCGGCCGTCCTGCCCCCATGAGCGCCGCCGCCCGGGCGCGGGAGCCCGGCCCGTGAGCGACGCCCTCTCGCCCGAGCTGCCGCGCCCATCGGCCGAGCGCCTCGCCGCCGACCTCCGCGCCCTCGAGATCTTCACGCGTCCCGATCGCCCGTACACCCGCCGCGCCTTCTCCGACGAGGACCGGTCGGCGCGCCAGTGGCTGACGGGTCGGATGGCCGAAGCCGGCCTCGCGCCTGTGGTCGACGCCGCCGGCAACCAGATCGGCCGACGGCCCGGCACGCGCCCTGGGCCCGCCCTCGTGATCGGCTCGCACCTAGACACCGTGGAGGCGGGCGGCCGCTACGACGGCATCGCCGGCGTCCTGGCGGGGCTCGAGGTCGCGCGCTGCCTGGAGTTGGGTGGCCACCGTCTCGCCCACGCCTTCGAGGTGATCAACTTCACCTGCGAAGAGCCCTCGGACTTCGGGCTGTCGACGATCGGGAGCCGGGCCATGAGCGGGAAGCTCGACGCCGCGACGGCCGCCCGGCTCCGCGACCGCCAGGGGCGGAGCCTCGCCGCGGCGATCGACTCGGTGGGCGGACGGGGCGCCGGGCTCGACGCGGCCCGCCGGGCGCCGGAGGAAGTCCTCCGGTACCTCGAGCTCCACATCGAGCAGGCGGTGTCCCTCGACCGGGCCGGCCTCCCGCTCGGTGTGGTGACGGCCATCGCCGCGCCGAGCCGCTACCGGGTCGCGATCCGGGGACGGCAGGACCACGCGGGCGGCACGCCGATGGCCGACCGGCGGGACGCGCTGGCCGCGGCCGCGGAGCTCGTGCTCCTGGTCGAGCGCCTGGCCCGCGAGACGGGGCGCGGCATGGTCGGGACGGTCGGCGTCCTCGAGGCGCGGCCCAACATGATCAACATCGTGCCGGGCGAGGCGGACCTGCTCGTGGACTTCCGGGGGATCGAGCCGCCCGCGATCGCCGAGACGCTCGCTGGCTTCGAGGCCGGCGCCGCGGAGATCGCCGCGCGGCGGAGCGTCGCCCTCGAGTGGACCTCTCTCATGCGCGACGCGCCGCTCACGGTCCCGCCCGGGATGGTCGCCGCGATCGAGGCGGGGGCGCGCGCCCTGGGGGTGCCACACCGGCGCCTCACGAGCGGCGCCAGCCACGACGCGAACCACATGGCGCGCCTCTGTCCGATCGGGCTCCTCTTCATCCCGTGCCGCGAGGGCCGCAGCCACTGCCCCGAGGAGTGGGCCGAGGTGGCGCACCTCGCGACCGGCGCGCAGGTGCTCCTGGAGGTGCTCCTCCGCCTGGATCATGAGCTGGCCTGAGCGGGCCGGGAGCGGAGCCTCGCGGAGGGCATCCCGGTGCGGGCGCGCGGCGCGGCGCGCCTCCCGGCGGAGCTGAGGGCGCGTGAGCGCAAGGCGCCTCTGGCACGCTTTCCTGGTCGTCCTGTTCTTCCTCGCCGTCACGGCCGTCTACACGTACCCGCTGGCGTTCAGCCCCCGGGCGATCCTGCGCGGCGGCCAGGGGGACTACCAGACGGAGACCAGCATGGTGGCGTGGAACGCCCTCCAGACGTTCCGGGACCCGCGGCGGCTCTTCCAGGTTCCCTTCTACTACCCCTACGCGAACGGCGTCGCCTATCAGCAGTCCGCCTTCTTCACGGGGCTCCTGGCGGCCCCGCTCCTCGCGGCCGGGATCGAGCCCACGGTGGCCGTCAACCTGCTCCTCCTCGCGGGACTGACGGCGAGCGGGGCCCTGACCTACCTCCTCGCCCACGCGATCACGGGCCGGGTGGTCCCGAGCCTCATCGCGGGCGCGCTCTTCGCGTTCTACCCGAACCGCATGGACCACCTCGGCCAGTTCACGTACCAGCAGGCCGCCCTGTTCCCGCTCATCGTCTTGGCGGCCTACCGGTTCGTCGTGGAGGGCGCGACCCGGTACCTCTGGCTGGCCACGGCCGCTCTCTGGGCGCAGATGCTCTCGGGGATCTATAACGGCTACGCGCTCTCGATCCTCCTGGCCGGCCTGGTCGTGGGGCTCCTGATCCTCCGGCCGGCCCGCCTGACGTGGTGGCTCGCCGGCCGGGCGGCGGCGGCGAGCCTCGTCCTCGGCCTGGCCCTCGCGCCGTTCCTGTGGCCGTACGTGGTGGTCCACCGGGAGCTGGGCTTCGAGCGGACGCTGTACGAGGGGCACGTGTTCGGCATGGACCTCCTGTCCATCCTCGACCCCGGCGAGTTCAGCCGGCTCTACCGGCACCGGCTCCTGTCCCTGGGCCGCCCGGAAGGCGGCCTGTTCCCGGGCTTCGTGGCCCTGGCGCTGGCCGGCGCGGCCGTCGTGCTCCACGGCCGCGCTGCCGGCGCGTCGGCGCTTCCCACATGGGCCCGGCGAGCCCGCTGGCTCCTGGTCGGCCTCGCCGTCGCGGCCGCCGGGGCCATCGCGCTGACACTCCTGCTCGGACCGGGCCGGCCCGCGCTCCGGCTTCCCCGGGCGCTCAGGGTCCGGGATCTGACCCTCGCGGTGAGCATCCTCCCCGTCCTGGCCCTGGGCGGGCTCACGCTGGAGGCACGCCGTCGCCTGACGGGGGCGCTGACGCCTCGCGAGTGGATGCTCGTCCTCCTGTTCCTGGCGCTGCTCAGCTACTCGCTCTGCCTCGCGCCCACGCTGCTCGTCAACGGCCAGCCGTGGGGAGTGACGCTCTTCCGGTGGGTGTACCTCTACCTGCCCGGAGGCAGCGCGTTTCGCGCCCCAGGGCGCTGGAGCATGGTGTTCGTGCTTCCGCTGGCCCTCCTCGCCGGCCTGGGCGCCCGGGCGGTCGCGGAGCGCCTGCCGCCTCCGTGGAGCCGCCTCGCTCCCGCTGGCCTGCTGGCGGTGGTCCTGATCGAGCTCGCTCCGGTGCCGCTCCCGTGGCACCGGTTCCAGCGGATCCCCGCGGTGTACGAGTGGCTCCGCTCGGAGCCGGGCGACTTCGCGATCCTGCAGCTGCCGATCCACGAGAAGGGCGCCGACGCGTGGGCCATGCTGTGGGCGATCTACCATGGCAAGCGCGTCGTGAACGGCCACGGCGGTTTCGCGCTGCCCGACTGGGTGGACCTCGTCACGGCGGCGGAGGCGCGCGATCCGGACCGGCTGGCGACGGCGATCCGCACGATCTATCCCGTGCGGTACGTCATGGTCCATCGGGGTCTGGGCCTCGGCCGGACCTGGCGGCCGATGTGGGAGCTGATGCGCGCGGGCCGCGTCCCGGCGCTGTCCCTCGTGAGGATCGACGGGAGCGACGACGAGATGTACGCGGTGGCGCCGACGCCGGAGGCGGGTACCGTGGTCCGCCGCCATTTCTCTTCGGACTTCGCGCGGCGTCACCCGCAGGTCACCTACACCGTCCGCCTGAGGGGCGACGCCCCAGAGGTCCGCCGTCGGGTGGAGATTCGATTCGACGGCCGACTGCTCGAGACCGCGGACGGGTCGGGGTCCGGGCGCCTCGGGCTGGCCCCACCGTTCCCGGACGCCGACCGGAACGAGCTGGTGTTCCGCCACGTGTACGACGTCCCGCCCGACATCGCCCGGACCGCGCCGTACCGGATCGGCCGCACCGGGCGGTACTCGCCGGTCGATCTCGACGTGCGCAGCGGGGGACGCGCGGGCGGCGGCGCCTCCGTCCGGGTCAACGGACACGAGCTGGTCGCGTCGCGCAGCCGGGGCTACTGGGTCGCGGCCCTGGCGCCGGCCGACGGCCGCATCCTGGGGGCGCGAGGCTTCGATACCAGCCAGGGGGAGTCGGAGCGACTCGCGGCGTTCGTCGAAGGATGGCCCGAGGACACCATCGTGGTGGCGGTCACGATGGACGAGCCGGCTTCGCTCACGGAGCCCGTCGTGCGGGCGCTGCGATCGGTCGGGAGCCGCGCGGACCTGCGAGAGACGGAGGGGTGGTCTCGCGCGCTGGTCGGCGTGCGCGGGGCGCACCCCGGCGACGCGGTCGAGGACCTGGGCCCGCGGCCGTCCCGGGTCGTCGTCGGCCGGGACCGGCCGCTGCCCCTCGGCGTGACGCTGGAGGCCTTCGAGCTGCGCTGACCGGACAGACCGGGCCGGCCGGCCGCGCCTTGACGGTCGGGGAAGCCCCTCGGTACGCTTCGAGACACCATGAGCGGCTCCGGCGCGCCCCATCGGTCCCGGCAGGCCCCGAGCGTCGCTCCGTGAGCGAGACCGCGACGCGCACCGGAGGCGAGTGGGTCGTGGCGGCGCTCGGCGCCGAGGGTGTCCGCCACGTCTTCGGGATCCCGGGTGTCCACAACCTCGCGATCTACGACGCCCTCCTCCGCCAGGACCGGATCGCGCACATCCTCGCGCGCCACGAGCAGGGCGCCGGGTTCATGGCCGACGGCTACGCCCGCGCGTCGGGGCAGCCCGGCGTCGTCGTGGTGACGACGGGGCCCGGGGCGACCAACGCGCTGACCCCGCTCGTCGAGGCCCACGCGGGCTCCCAGCCCGTCCTCCTCGTCATGTCGGACGTCCCGAGCGCGCTGGTCGGCCAAGATCTGGGCGCGCTCCACGAGGTGCCCAACCAGATCGAGTGCTTCCGGCCGGTGAGCCGGTGGGCCGACGCCCTCCGGAGCGGCGCGGAGATTCCCGGCGCGGTCCAGGGGGCATTCCACCTCTTCCGGACCGGCCGGCCGGGCCCGGTCGCGCTCTCGATCCCGACCGATCTGCTCAACGCGCCCGTCGCCGCGCGCCTCACGCCCGCCGGCGAGGGCCGTCGCCCGCCGTGCGACGTCGGGCTCGTGGAGGAGGCCGCCCGCTACCTCGCGCAGGCCCGGCAGCCCCTCCTCGTCGCCGGGGGTGGCGTGATCGCGGCGGGGGCGACGGAGGAGCTCCGCGCCCTCGCGCGCCGGCTCGGCGCGCCGGTCGTCACGTCGGTGATGGGGCGCGGGGCGATCTCCGAGGCCGACCCGCTCTGGCTCGGCGTCCTGCCCAACCGGCTCGCCACCCAGGAGGCGCTGGAAGCGGCGGACGTGATCCTGTCCGTCGGCTGCCGCTTCGCGCATCGCTCGACCCGGGGTCTGCTGCTCAACCTCGAGCTGCGCCCCGACCAGGCGCTGATCCAGATCGACCTCGACCCGCGCACGATCGGGCGCATGCACGTGCCGGCGCTCGGGCTCGTCGGCGACGCGCGGGACGGGCTCGCCGGGATCCTGGCGGCCCTGCCGGCCGGCGCGCCAGCGACGGCGTGGGACTGGCCGGCGCTGCGACGGGCACGCGAGGCGCGGAGCCCCCGGTACACCCCGGTGATCGACGGCCTCCTCCGGGCGCTCCGCGACGCGCTGCCCCCGGATGGCATCGTGGTGAGCGACCAGACGGGGCTCAACTACTGGATGGAGTGGCACCTCCCCGTCCTGGCGCCCCGGACGTTCCTCTACCCGGTCGGCTCGGCGACGCTCGGCTACGGTGTCCCCGCGGCGATCGGGGCGAAGCTCGCCTGCCCCGACCGCGCGGTCGTCGCGGTCGTCGGCGACGGCGGCCTCCTGTTCACGGCGGCGGAGCTGGCCACGGCCGCGAAGTACCGGCTCCCGGTCGTCTACGTCGTGATGAACGACCAGGACTACGGGGCGATCCGGTACCTGCAGGCGCGGCTCTACGGGCGGACGGGCGAGCATGTCCTCGCGGGCCCGGACATCCTGGCGCTGGCGCGGGCGTTCGGCGTGGAGGCCCACCGCGCGCCCGACCCCGAGACGCTCCGGACGGCCCTCGACAAGGCGCTCGCGCATCCGGGCCCCTCGCTCGTCGAGGTGCCGCTCGCCATCGAGCCGCCCTGGGAGCTGTGACCGGGAGGCTCGCGGTCCGGCCGCGGCGCGCGGGCGGGATTTCACACGCCTGTGACACCGCGCGGTCCGTGTCCCGGTACACTCCCGGCCCGGAGGTGCCGGCCATGCGACGGGAACGGGGAGCGGCGGCGGGGGCGCTCGCGCTGGCGGCGCTGGCTCTGGCGGTGGGGCTGGGGGCGCTCGGGGTGCCGGTGACGGAGGCGCAGCGTGGCGCCCGGATCGGGCAGCCAGCGCCGGAGATCACCGGCGGGCCGTGGCTCAACAGCGAGCCGCTCTCGCTGGCGGGCCTCCGGGGCCGGGTGGTGTTCGTCGAGTTCTGGACCTTCGGCTGCATCAACTGTCGGAACGTGCTCCCCCAGCTGCGCGCCTGGCACGAGCGGTACCAGGCCGCGGGGCTCACGATCGTCGGCGTCCACTCCCCGGAGTTCCTGTGGGAGAAGCCGCCCGATCGTGTCGCGGCGGCGGTGCGGGAGCTCGATGTCCGCTATGCCGTGGTCCAGGACAACGACTTCGCGATCTGGAAGCGCTTCGGCACCTGGGCCTGGCCCACCGCCGTCCTCGTCGACCGCCGGGGCGTGATCCGCTACACGCACATCGGCGAGGGCGCCTACGCCGAGACGGAGGCGATGATCCGCGGTCTGCTGGACGAGCGCGGATGACGGGCGTTCGCGGATCGCCCCTGGTCCGATTCGCCGCATTCGCCCTCCTCGCCATCGTCCTTCCCGCGGTGATCCTGGCCGTTCTCGGCTACCACTCGCTCCGGCAGTGGCACCGCTCCGCGGACGCGCTGCTCCGCGAGCAGTCGCGGAGCATGGCAGTGATGGTCGCGGAGAAGGTGGACCTGGCGCTCCGCCACGCCGAGTACGAGGTCATGGGGCACCTCGAGGCAGCCATCCGGAGCGCCGCCCCCGGCGAGGCCATCGACGCTCTCCTGAAGGAGACGCCGCTCGTCGCGCGGCTCGCGCTGTCCGACGCGACCGGCCACACCATCTATCCGGCCACCGGCGCTCCTCCGGGACTCGAGCTCGCGGGGCCGCTGAGCGACCTCGCGCGAGGCCTCTGGGCCCAGGGGGGCAAGGCGCACCGGATCGTCGGCGACGACCTGGTCGTCGGCTGCCTCATGGGGGGCGGCGGCCACCCGGCCTTCCTCGCGCTCCTGGTGCTGGATCCCGAGGTCCTGCGGCGCGACGTGCTCGAGCCCACCCTCGGCGGCCCCGAGGCGCCCTTCCTCACCGTGACCGACCACCGCGCCCGGCCGGTCTACCGCCGGACGACCCCCGAGGACGGCGAGATCGTGGCCGAGGTCCCGCTCGGCGACGCGCTGCCGGCGTGGCGCCTCGCGCTCTACCAGCCGGCGGGGCCCTCCCCGCGGGCCGCCGTCGACCGCCAGGTGATGCTGTTCACGGTCGCGTTCGGGCTCCTCCTGGTGGTGATCGGCACGGGGCTCGTCGCGACCTACCGCCTGGTCCGCCGGGAGACCGAGACGGCGCGGCTGAAGGCCGAGTTCGTCGCCAACGTCTCCCACGACCTCAAGACCCCGCTCTCCCTGATCCGGGTGTTCGGCGAGACGCTCGAGATGGGACGCGTGACGGACGAGGCCACGCGCCGCGAGTACTATCGGGTCATCACCCACGAGAGCGAGCGCCTGTCCCGGCTGATCGAGAACGTGCTCGATTTCTCGCGCATCGAGGGTGGCCGCCGCACCTACGACCTGGTGCCGGTGAGCGCGGAGCCGCTCGTCCGCGACACGGTCGAGAGCTTTGCGTACGTCCTGGCCCAGCAGGGGTTCAAGGTGGACGTGTCGGTGCAGCCGGGCCTCCCCGAGGTGCCGATGGACGCCGACGCGGTCAGCCAGGCGCTGGCGAACCTGATCGATAACGCGATCAAGTACTCGGACGCCCGGAAGGTCCTCACGGTGGAGGCGGCCTTCCGGGACGGGGGTCTGGCCCTCACGGTCGGCGACGAGGGGATCGGCATCGCGCGCGAGGAGCAGGCCCGGATCTTCGACAAGTTCTATCGCGTCGGCCGGAGTGAGACCCAGGGCAAGCGCGGGAGCGGGGTGGGCCTCGCCCTGGTGCGGCACGTCGCCGAGGCCCACGGGGGTCGCATCAGCGTCGAGAGCCGGCCGGGCGAGGGGAGCCGCTTCACGCTCTGGCTCCCGCAGTCCCCGCCGGCCGCCTGACGGCGGGCCGGAGCCCATGGCACGCATCCTGATCGTCGACGACGAGCCCCAGATGGTGCGAGGGCTCGAGGACAACCTCCGGTTCGAGGGCTACCAGACGCTGGCGGCGGGGAGCGGCCAGGAGGGGCTCGAGCTCGCCTTCCGGGAGGGGCCCGATCTGGTGCTCCTCGACGTCGCGATGCCCGGCCTGAGCGGCTGGGACGTCCTCCGCGCGCTCCGGAGGAAGGGCATCGACATCCCGGTGGTCATGCTGACCGCGCGCGGGGAGGAGGCCGACCGCGTGCTGGGCCTCGAGCTCGGCGCGGACGACTACATCACCAAGCCGTTCTCGCTGCGGGAGCTGCTCGCGCGGGTCCGCGCGGTCCTGCGCCGGCCCGGTCCCCGCCAGCGCATGGACGTCTTCCAGTTCGGCGCCGTCCGCCTTCACCTCCGGGCCCGTCAGGCCTTCCGCGCGGGCGTGGAGGTACGCCTGACCCGCAAGGAGTTCGACCTCCTCCGCTACCTGGTCGAGCACCGGGGCGAGATCGTGACGCGCGAGCGCCTCCTCGAGGAGGTGTGGGGCTACGAGCGCTTCCCCACGACCCGGACCGTCGACACCCACGTCCTCCGGCTCCGCCAGAAGTTCGAGCGGGATCCCGAGCGCCCCGCGCACATCCTGACGGTCCACGGCCAGGGCTACCGCTTCGCGGGGTAGCCGCGCGCGGGCGAGCCGGCGCGCGAGGGATGGCGCCCGTCAGGCCCGGCGGAGCCGGAAGTTGAAGCGCCGAAGCTCGATCTGCTGGTCGGGGTTGGGCGTGAACTCGACGTAGCGCTGGATGCCGTAATCCTCGTAGGGCTGGAGGACCACGATCCAGGGGTTCTGGACGCTCGGCTCACATGGGCAGGCGCGTGCCGTTCACGCCGACCGTGAGGCGCGAGGCGCTGAGGTGTCCGTCGGCCGCCCGCACGGCGCGGAACACCGCCACGCTGGCGCCCGGCACGAGGAGGGCGGGTTCTCCCGGAGCGAATCGCACGATGGGCGTGTCGGGGGGCACCAGGACCTTCGTCACGCCGTCCTTGTGCTTAAGACTCAGGAGCGGACCATCCGTCCGCTGCACGACCGCGTCGACGCTCGCGTTGGTCATCGTCGTCCCCGGTGCCTCCATGGGGTGATGACCCTCGCCGGTTCCCCGCATCGACTCGTCGAAGATGTGCACCTCGAGGGCGCGGAAGGTGCCGTCCGGTTGCGCGCGGGCGGCCGTCCCCAGGAACGCCCCGGGGCCGATGTCGGCAAGGCTCGCGCGGGTGGCGCCGGTGACCATGAGGGGCGGGACCAGCGTGACGACGGCCTCGGCGCCGGCGGCGGTGGTGACCCTGAGCTCCGTGCCTTCGAGCGCGACGATCCGGCCCCGGATCGTGACCGGGCGCTCGGCCGGCGTGCCGGTGGACTGAGCGAGGCGGACGCTCGCAGTGTCTCCGGCCATGGCCACCGGCAGCCCGGGGCCGCCGGGGCCCGCGGCGAGCCAAAGCGTGGCCAGGACGGAGAGCGGCCACCGTCGGCCGACAAGTGGAGCGGGGGGACTCACGGAGCCATGAGGCATGTCTGCCAATCCCTTTCTTCTCTGGGCGTGGACCCTCGGCTCCTAGGGTGCCACAGCCGCCGGGCAGCCGAGCACGTCGGCGAGCTCCGTCATGTCGGCGACGACGAGGTCGGGCTGGTGCGGGGTCAGGCCAAAGGGCCGCCGCCGGCGGTCGACGAACGCCGTGCGCATGCCCGCGGACTTTGCGCCGATGCAGTCGAAGCTGTGGTTGGCAATGAAGAGGACCTCCGCCATCGGCACGCCGACGATCTCGGCGGCCCGGGTGTACGTCGCGACGTGCGGCTTGAACGCGTTCGCGGCCGCCGCCGAGATGACGGCGTCGAACGGGATCCGGTGGTGGCGCGTCGCCGCCTCCAGCATGTCCGGGTCCCCGTTGGAGAGCACGACGATCCTGAAGCGGACCTTGAGCCGCGCCAGCGCATCCGGGACCTCGGGAAACGGAAGGAGCGTCTCGATCTGGGCGACGAGGTACCGCACTTCCTCCATCGTGTAGGGGATCCCCGCCCGCTCGAGGACCCAGGCCACCGATCGATGGCCGATCTCGCGGTACGACGTGTGCTCGCGCTGGAGCAGCGCGTCGATCATCGAGTTCTCGAAGTGCGTCCGGCGCCACCAGGTCACGAACGCGTCGGGGTCGCCCGTCCAGCCCTTGCGCCGGAGGTAGGGCGCGGCGGCGTCCGTGAGCCCGGCCTGCATGTCGACCACGGTGCCGTACTGGTCGAACATGCACACCGTGATCGTGGCCCGCAGCTCGGCGACGCTCGCCATGGCCGGCTCCGCGCTCCGCATCCGCGGCGCTAGCACGCCATGATGCCGCCGTACTTCGCGACGAAGCGGCCCCAGGCAGCCGTGGCGGCGTCCTGCGCGGCGTCGACGAGCGCGGCGCCGTCGACGTGGACGAGGCGGCGATCGTCGACGACGACGCGGCCGTCCACCAGCACGATCTCCACGTCCCTCGCGTGGGCGTGGTAGACGAGGTTCTGGACCGGATCGAGGGTCGGCGTGAGGCCGAACGCCCGGTAATCCAGGATCACCAGGTCCGCGCGCTTGCCGGTCTCGATGGACCCGATCTCGCGGTCGAGGCCGAGCGCCCGCGCGCCGCCCATCGTCGCCAGCTCCAGCGCCTGCGGGGTGAGCATCGTCAGCGCGTTCTGCTCCTTGATACGCGCCATCAGGACGCACGCGCGCACGACGTCGAAGTAGTCGGCGAACATATTGTCGATGCCGAGGCCCACCGTGATGCCGCGCCGCCGGAACTCGCCGAGGGGAGCGATGAGGCCCCGGACGGAGTTCATGAGCGGGCAGTGGGCGACGGCGGTGCGCGTCTCGGCCAGCAGCGCGATGTCAGCGTCCTCGATGACGTAGCAGTGGGCTGCGACGACGTCGGCGGCGAGGAGGCCATTGGCCTTCGCATACTCGAAGGGACCCACACCGTGCAGCCGGCGGGTGGCGACGCCCTCGCCCGGGCCCCAGCCCAGGTGGATGCTCAGGCGGAGGCCCAGCCGGTCGGCGGCGGTCCGGGACTCACGGAGCAGTTCCGGCGAGGAGCTGATCGTCATGTTCGGCGCCATGATGGCCGAGATCCGGCCGTCGGCCTTCCCGTGCCAGGCCTCGGCGAAGTGGACGGCCTGGCGGAGCTGCGCCTGCCGGAGGGCCGGGTCGTAGCGGTAGCGGTCGTGGCGCAGGCCGTCCACCTCGACGTCGAGGGTCATGACGCCCATGAGGCTCCGGATCCCGAGGCGCTCGACGAAGGGCGCGTAGACGTCCGCGTCCTCCTCCATCTCGAGCACCGTCGTCACACCGCTCCGGAGGAGCTCCGCGTAGGTGAGCGAGCCCACCGCCAGGCGCTCCGGTCGGGTGACGACGGTCGTCATCGGGAAGTACATGCCGGTGACGCAGCCGAGGCCGGCGTCCTCGGCGCGGCCGCGGAACAGCGTGTAGCCGACGTGGTTGTGGGCGCTGACGAAGCCCGGGATGACCACCTTGCGTCGGCCGTCGACGACCCGCACCGCGGTCGGGTGCCGGCGGACGACCTCCTCGCTCGGCCCCACGTCCCTGATGCGCGCGCCCTCCACGTAGACGGCGCCGGGGTCGTAGATGTGCCGCTCGGAGTCCACCGTGATGACGGTCGCGTCTCGGATCAGGGTGCTCATGGTCGGTTCTTCGATCTCCGGTACGAGGGGCCCAGGACGAGGGTAGCGAGGAGTCGCGGCTCGGAGGGGAGTCCGGCGGCGCCCACGCGCGGTGCCGCCCAACTCGCCAGTGTCCCTGGGGAGCTCGGTTCGGTCTAGCCCGGCGCGGCCCCCTGGGTCGCCGTGTACACGGCGTAGAGCGATTGGCTGCCCGCCATGAAGAGACGGTTCCGCTTGGGTCCGCCGAAGCAGACGTTGCCGCAGATCTCGGGGATCCGAATGCGTCCGATCAGCTTCCCTTCGGGCGTCCAAATAGTTACTCCGCTGTAGCCGACGGCGCGCCCGGCATTGCTGGAAGACCAGACGTTGCCCTCAACGTCGCAGCGGACGCCATCGGGGCCACACTTCACGCCGTCGACCATGCAGTCGGCGAAGAGCTTGTGGTTGGAGAGCTTGTTGTCCCCGCCGACGTCGAACACGTGAATGTCGCCCTTGCCGCCGGGCCCGGTGTCGCCGGGACCCTTGCCGGTGCTGACGACGTAGAGCTTCTTGTAGTCGGGCGAGAAGCAGAGCCCGTTCGGGTCGGGGACCAGGTCCTCGGTGACCACGAGGTCGATCCGACCGCTGGGATCGATCCGATAGCACTGTGTCGGCAGCTCCCGCTTCGCGCCGCCGATCTCGGCCGCCTGGCCGAGCCGGTTCTTGAGCCGTCCGGCCTGGTTGCTGGGTCCGCCCGCGGCGTCCGGCGCGCCCTCGTACAGCTGTCCTCCGTAGGGCGGATCCGTGAACCAGTAACTCCCGTCCGGATGCGGGACGACGTCGTTCGGCGAGTTGAGCCGCTTCCCTTGGAAGGAGTCCGCCAGCACAGTGACCGAGCCGTCGTTTTCGTAGCGGACGACTCGGCGCGTGAGGTGCTCGCAGGAGAGTTGGCGACCCTGGAAATCGAACGCGTTGCCGTTGCTGTTGTTGGACGGCATGCGGAAAACGCTCACCTGGTTGGTGTCTTCCAGCCAGCGGAGCTGCCGGTTGTTGGGGATGTCACTGAAGACGAGGTACCGGCCCTGGGCGCTCCACGCCGGTCCCTCCGCCCACAGGGCCCCGGTCCACAGCCGCTGGATGGCGGCGTTGGGCTGGGCCAACCCGTTGAACATCGGATCCACGGCGAGGACATCCGGGTCCCAGAAGTACGTGGTCGGCGCGCCGCCAGGGCCGAAATCGCGCGGGGGGGTCGTGACAGTGCTCGGTGGCTCCATGGGCTTGCCCTGGGCCCTGGCCAGACGCGGTGCTACGATCGCGGCGCCCGCGGCCAGTCCGACCCCGGTGATGAGTGTGCGTCGCGATATCGCAGTGTGGCTATGTGTGTCCGACGCGCCTGACGCCATGACGGTCCTCCCTGGTGCTGGTGTCTCGGTCCGCCCGCGGCCCCGTGGCCGCCTTGGGGATGCCGCGCATCCCACGATAGAGCCCGAGAATCGTCTGCCACGGAGGCCCCGTCAAGGGGCCGGTCCAGGCGCGGCGGGCGCGCTGGGGTCGAGCTTGGCGGCGCCGTGATCGCGCGCACACGGCCCCTGGCGGCGGGCCGGTAGCCCCCGGCCGGGCTCATCTGCGACCATGGGATCGCCGGGGTTTCTCCACGGCCACCGGGGGAGGATCGACGGTCATGACGGGACACCAGCCGCTCACGGGGCAAAAGGCGCTCGTGACCGGAGCGAACTCCGGGATCGGCGAGGCCGTCGCCCGGGCCCTCGCCGCCGCGGGGGCGGACGTGGCCGTCAACTACGTGGTCCGGCCCGCCGACGCCGAGCGCGTGGTCGCGGATCTCCGCGCTGCGGGCGTGGCGGCCATCGCCGTCCGGGCCGACGTCTCGGACGAGGCCGAGGTGCGGGCGATGTTCGGGGAGATGATCGCCGCGTGGGGGACGATCGACATCCTCGTGTCGAACGCCGGCCTCCAGCGCGACGCCGCCCTCGTCGACATGACGCTCGAGGAGTGGAGCACGGTGCTCGGGGTCAATCTCACCGGCACCTTCCTCTGCGTGCGCGAGGCCGCCCGCGAGATGATCCGCCGGGGTCCGCGCCCCGACGTCTCCCGCGCCACGGGGAAGATCGTCTGCATCTCTTCGGTCCACGAGCGCATCCCGTGGGCCGGGCACGTCAACTACGCGGCGTCGAAGGGCGGCATGATGCTGTTCATGCAGTCGGTGGCCCAGGAGTTGGCGCCCCACCGGATCCGGGTGAACTCGATCGCCCCCGGTGCGATCCAGACGCCGATCAACGCCGCCACGTGGGAGACGCCCGGGGCGATCGAGCAGCTCCTCACAATGATCCCGTACGGCCGGATCGGCCAGCCCGAGGACATCGGCCGGGCGGCGGCGTGGCTCGTGTCGGACGACTCCGACTACGTCCACGGGGCGACCCTCTTCGTGGACGGCGGGATGACGCTCTATCCGGAGTTCGCGCGTGGCGGCTAGCGCCCGGCCGCCGACCGCCGAGGCCGAGCGCCTCGGCGCGGCGCGGGCGCGGACGGCCCACTGGAAGCGCTGGGGGCCGTACCTCGCCGAGCGGCAATGGGGCACGGTCCGTGAGGACTACTCACCGCGCGGAACGGCGTGGGAGTACCTTCCGCACGACTACGCGCGCTCGCGCGCGTACCGGTGGGGCGAGGACGGCCTCCTCGGGATCTCCGACAACCACCAGCGCCTCTGCTTCGCCCTCGCTCTCTGGAACGGCCGCGACCCCATCCTGAAGGAGCGGCTCTTCGGCCTGTCGGGTCCCGAGGGGAACCACGGGGAGGACGTCAAGGAGTGCTACTTCTACCTCGACGGGACGCCGACCCACTCCTACATGCGCGCCCTCTACCGGTACCCGCAGCGCGAGTACCCATACGCGCGCCTGGTCGAGGAGAACGCGCGACGCGGGCTCGAGCAGCCGGAGTTCGAGCTTCTCGACACCGGCGTCTTCGACGACGACCGCTACTTCGACGTGCTCGTCGAGTACGCGAAGGCGAGCCCGAACGACGTCCTGGTGCGGGTCACCGTCGAGAACTGCGGGCCGGACGCGGCGCCGCTCCACGTGCTGCCGACGCTGTGGTTCCGAAACACCTGGTCCTGGGAGCCGGACGCGCGGAAGCCGCGCCTCTGCCGGGACGCGGAGGACGCGGCCCCGGCCGGCCTCGCCGTCGTGCGCGTGGAGCACCCGGAGCTGTCGCCAGACTTTCGCCTCTACGCCGAGGGCGCGCCGCGGCTCCTCTTCACCGAGAACGAGACCGATACCCGCCGCCTGTTCGGCGACGGCCAGCCCGAGCCCGGCCGGAAGGACGCCTTCCACGAGGCGATCGTCCACGGCCGGGAGGATCTGCTGCTCCCGGGCGAGGCGGGGACGAAGGTCGCGGCCCTCCATCGCCTGGCGCTCCCGCCGGGCGGCCGCGCGGTGCTGCGGCTCCGCCTCGCGGACGCGGCGCCGGGCGCGCCCTTCGGGCCGGAGATCGACCGCGTCCTCGCCGAGCGCCGGCGGGAGGCCGACGAGTTCTACGCGACGGTGATCCCGGGAGGGCTCGGGGAGGACGCGCGCGGCGTCATGCGGCAGGCGCTGGCGGGCATGCTCTGGTCGAAGCAGTGGTACCACTACGACGTCCGGCGCTGGCTCGAGGGGGACCCCGGCCAGCCGCCGCCGCCGCCGGCGGAGCGCCGGACCGGGCGCAACGCCGGGTGGACGCATCTCTACAACGACGACGTCGTCTCGATGCCCGACAAGTGGGAGTATCCGTGGTACGCGGCCTGGGACCTGGGGTTCCACACGATCGCCCTGGCCCTGGTCGATCCCGACTTCGCGAAGGAGCAGCTCGTCCTCTTCCTCCGCGAGTGGTACATGCACCCGAACGGCCAGATTCCCGCCTACGAGTGGGCGTTCGACGACGTGAACCCGCCGGTCCACGCCTGGGCCGCCTGGCGCGTCTACAAGATCGAGAAGCGCCTCCGGGGCGTCGCCGACCGGCAGTTCCTCGAGCGTGTCTTCCAGAAGCTCCTCCTGAACTTCACCTGGTGGGTGAACCGGAAGGACCCCAAGGGGAAGAACGTCTTCGAAGGGGGCTTCCTCGGCCTCGACAACATCGGGGTCTTCGATCGCTCGGCGCCCCTGCCGGCCGGCGGACGCCTGGAGCAGTCCGACGGCACCGCCTGGATCGGCATGTACTGCCTGAACATGCTCGCGATCTCCCTCGAGCTCGCGGTGGACAATCCCGCCTACGAGGACCTGGCGTCGAAGTTCCTCGAGCACTTCGTGTACATCGCCCACGCGATGAACGACATGGGCGGCGAGGGCATCGAGCTCTGGAACGAGGCGGACGGCTTCTACTACGACGTCCTCCACCGGCCGGACGGCTCGATCACCCCGCTGAAGGTCCGGTCGCTGGTCGGCCTGGTGCCGCTCTTCGCGGTGCAGGTCCTGGAGCCGGGCAACATCGACCGGCTGCCGCAGTTCCAGCGCCGGATGAAGTGGTTCCTGCAGAACCGGCCGGACCTGCGCGAGCACTTCGTGCGGGAGCGCGGCCCCGACGGGACGTCGCGCCGGCTCCTGTCGCTGGTGAGCGGGGACCGTCTCCGCCGGGTGCTGCGCTACATGCTGGACGAGTCGGAGTTCCTGTCGCCCCACGGGATCCGCGCGCTCTCCCGGTTCCACAAGGACCATCCCTACGTGCTCCGGGTGGACGGGAACGAGCACCGGGTGGCCTACGAGCCGGCGGAGTCGACGACCGGGCTCTTCGGCGGCAACTCCAACTGGCGGGGGCCGGTCTGGTTCCCCATGAACTTCCTCCTCATCGAGGCGCTCCAGCGCTTCGACCACTTCTACCGGGGCGCCTTCAAGGTCGACTTCCCGACGGGCTCGGGCCAGCCCATGGCGCTCTGCGACGTCGCGACCGAGCTGTCGCGTCGCCTCACGCGGATCTTCCTGCGCGACCCGGCCGGCCGCCGGCCCGTCCACGGGGCGGCCACGCGGTTCCAGACCGACCCCCGGTGGCGTGACCTGCTTTTCTTCTACGAGTACTTCAACGGCGACACGGGGGCGGGCGTCGGGGCGAGCCATCAGACGGGCTGGACCGGGCTCGTCGCGAAGCTCCTCGAGCAGAGCGGGGAGTAGCCGCGTGGCCGGATCCGCGGGGAGGTCGGCGGGGTTGGCGCGGGCCGAGCCGGGCGCATGTATCATGAGGCGCATGCGATCGCGCTGGATGAAGCGCGCAGAGAGCGCGGCCCTCCTGGTCTCTGCGCTCCTGCTCCTCGGCGCGGCGTGGCCGGTGGTGCCGGTGCCGCTCCTCGATGCGCTGCAGCTCGGGCGGCCTACCTCGCGGCTCGAGGCGCCCGCGTTCGACCTGACGAACCTCGACAAGCGGCCCGTGCGCCTCGCCGAGCTCCGGGGGCGCGTCGTCCTCCTCTACTTCTGGGCGACCTGGTGACCCTATTGCACGAGGGAGTTGCCCTCGATCAACCAGCTGCACCGCGAGTGGGAGCCGAAGGGCGTGACCGTCCTGCTCGTCGACATCCGTGAGGCCCGAGCGAAGGTCGCCGAGACCGTCAGGAGCCGAGGCTACGTCGCCCCCGTCGTCCTGGACCTCGACGGCGAGGTGAGCGAGGCGTACGGGATCCACGCGACGCCGACGGTCTTCGTCGTCGCGCGGGACGGGACGATCGTGGGCCGTGCCATCGGCCCGCGCGCCTGGACCGGCCCAAACGGGCGTGCGCTCTTCCAGGCGCTCCTCGCGCTGCCCGCGAAGTAGCCGGGCGCGCGGGTGACCGCGCCGGCATCACGAGCGGCGCGCCGCCGCCGCGGGCGCCGCGCCCGGCGGACCCGCCTAGCGAAAGAGGCGCGAGACGCTCGAGCCGTCGTGGATCGCCTGGATGGCCTCCGCGAACAGCCGCGCCACCGACTGCACATGGATGCGCTCGATGCGCTTGGCTGGCGGCAGCGGGATCGTGTCGGTCACCACGAGGTGCCGGATCGGCGAGGCCTGGAGGCGCTCCACGGCGCGGCCCGAGAGCACGGCATGCACGACGCAGGCCTCCACGGCGACCGCCCCGCGCTCCAGGACGACGCGGGCAGCCTCCAGCAAGGTGCCGCCGCTCGCGACCTCGTCGTCAACGATCAGGGCGACCTTGCCCTTGACGTCGCCGATCACGTCGGTGGCCCGGGCGGTCTCGTCGTCGCCGTCCCGGCGCTTGTCCACGATGGCGATCGGGAGGTTCAGGCGATGCGCGTATTGCTCCACCTCCTTCGACTCGCCGACGTCGCCCGCCACGAGCACGTGGTTCGACAGATCGCGGCTCTGGCGCAGGTAGTCGCAGAGGATGGGCGCGGCCTGCAGCTGGTCGGCGGGGATGCGGAAGAACCCCTGCACCTGCGGCGAGTGCAGGTCCATGGTCAGCACGCGGTTCGCGCCCGCGGTCTGGAGGAGGTCGGCCATGAGGCGCGCGGTGATCGACACGCGCGGGCGGTCCTTCTTGTCGGAGCGCGCGTAGGGGAAGTAGGGCAGGACGGCCGTGATGCGGCCGGCCGACGCGTGGCGCAGAGCGTCGATGGTGATGAGCAGCTCGATGATCCCGTCCGAGACCGGTGGACAAGACGGCTGGATCACGAACACGTCGGTCTCGCGCACGTTCTCCTCGATCTGGACCAGCATGTTCTCGTTAGAGAAGCGCACGACGGTCGAGCGGCACACCCCGATGCCGAGGTGCGTGCAGATGTCCCGGGTCAGCTCGGGATGGGCGGTGCCGCTGATCACCTTGATGTCGCCGGTCATGCGCACCTCCCCGGTGGGCGCGCGGCCGGGGGCCGCTCGGGGGTCACTGGCTAGCGCGCCGGCGCGCCGCCCGGAACGAGCCGCCCACAGGCCCGGCCGTACGCCCACCCGTCGAGCCGCGGCGGCGTCACGCCGATGGCCGTCAGGATGGTAGACACCTGGCTCCGGTGGTCGGTGCCGTGGTCCAGGACTTGGACGAGGATGACGCCGAGCGCGACGTCGTGGATGGCCCCGTCGTCGGGGTCCCGGACGTCCACCCGCCGGTCCGGGTCGTACGGCTGCCCGAGGAAGCGTTCCCAGAAGGCCGCGCAGTCCTGGGCGGGCGCCACGAGCCCGTCGAGGCCCGGCGGCTGGCCCGCCGGCCAGCGCCACCCGGGCCAGCGGCCGGCTACCAGGGACTGGTAGAAGCCCTCGGCGGCGACGATGTGCTGGAGAGTGGCCAGGACGCTCCCCATGGCGCCGGGGACCGTCGCCGCGAGCTGCGCCGCCGTGAGGGCGCGGCACGCGTCCAGGAGGCGCAGCGTCGCCCACGAGTTGTGGCGAAGGGGCTCGGCCAGCGGGTGGTCCACCGGACGCTGCCGCGGCTACGCCACGTGGCGGCAGCTGGCGGGCTTGAACACGCGCTCGGTCGACGCGGGATGGCGCGCCAGCCGGTCGGCGGGGCGGATCGGGCGGCGCACGAGCTCCCCGCCGCAGTTCGGACAGCGCCCCCCGAGCCGGCCCTCGGCGCACGCTCGGCAGAAGGTGCACTCGAACGAGCAGATCATCGCGTCGGGGGAGTCGCCCGGGAGGTCGCGGTCACAGCACTCGCAGCCGGGGCGGAGCTGCAGCAACGCTTGCCTCCTTCGTCGCGGCGCGGCCATCGCCGCGAAGGGATCCCGGCGTGAGTGTAGCCTGCGCGACTGGAAGCTACCAGCCCGCCGGCCGTGCTGAGGCGTCCGCCGATCATGCGGCTGGTCCGGCGCGGTGCGGCCGATTGGCCGCGGGAGGACTTCTCGACGGGACCGGGCAGGTCCCGGAGGTCAGCGGATGAGGCGAGCTAGCGCCGCACCTGGAGCGCGGTCGCGAAGTTGCGGCCGCCGTCGACGCCGAACCGGAGCTTTACGCGGGCGCCCTCTCCGAGAGCGGCCAGGTCGCCGATCCCCGCCGGCACGAAGTACTCCTCCCCGTCGTCCAGCGTGATGGTCCGCGCGGCGGGGTCGATTCTCCGGATGAGCCCTTCCACTTCCTGGCCTTCCACGGTCGGCCCGCTCGGCGCGACGGGACGCACGGCCAGCGGCGGGATGGACGTCTGGGCGAGCGCGACCGTCGATCCGGCGAGGACCAGGAGCAGCAGCACGGCATGTGGCAGGCCTGGCGACCGCATGGGACAGATTGCCCGCTTTCGTCGATCGGGGTTGCAATGCTTGTGCCTCGAGGTCCGCCGCCTAGCCGCGCGCCCGCGAGCGTCGAGCCGCGCGAGCCAGCGTGGCCACGCGTGCGCCGTGTCGCGCCACCGTGTCGCCGAGGCGACATATGGTCGACGAGCGCAGTACTGGCGATGCGCTGTTGACGGACGCGGAGCCCTGGCGGGGCGGTCACCGGCTTCGAATGCGTCAGCGGGGCCCGAGGCCGGCCACGGGCGGGGCGCCTTCGGCGCCGCCCGGGAGCACCGGCGCGCCGTCGTGGTAGACAATGGCGTTGCGCCGGACGGCCGGGACTCGGGGGCCCGGCGTGAGGATGCCGACCAGGTTGAGCGGGTCGACCGCGGTGACGCGGACGACCTCGCCGGAGCGCTCCCGTCGGCGGGTCTCGCGGAGCCCCTCGACCGCCTCGGGCAGGGCGTACTGCTCGCCGACGAACCCCGTGACGAAGCGGCCGCCGCGGATCGTGCCACGCGCCTCGAGCCGCCGGAACGCCCAGAGGATCTCGCGCCACGGCACGGCGAGCGTCTCGCGGGCGACCAGGTCCCGGAACACGACACCCCAGCGAGCCAGGAGCTGCTCGGCCACCGCCTCGGCGAGCGTCTCCGCGTCGACGGTGCTCGACGCGGGGGGCTGCGGCACGAGGGCCCAGCGGCCCTCGCCGCCGCTCGCCCGCTGGCCGCTCCGCCGGAGGCGCTCGCCCGGTCCCGGTCGCGCGGCGCGGTGGGACCACCGGTGGCGGGCGCTGAAGAGCGCGCGCACGCTCCCGAAGCCGTCGGCGGTGACCAGGCCGCGGGCGACCAGGTCCCACAAGGCCTCCGTGACCTCGACGCTGAGGCGCCGGGTGGCCGCGACGAGGTCGTGGAAGAAGAGCGCGCCCCGCGCGCGGAGGCACTCCAGCACGTCGTGGGTCGGCCCTGGCCCGGGCAGGACCGGCGTGGCGTCGCCGCGCGCGGCGTGGAGGAGCCACGGCAGGTTCTCGCGCACGAGGAAGCTCACGGGGGTGGCGTGCGACGGGGTCAGGCCGCCGCGCCCTGGCGTCTCGCCGGCCTCAGCGAGCGGCGCGCTTCTGACCGCCAGGCGCGCCCAGGCGACGTGGCCCGACAGGCAGAGCTCGTCGAGCCACTCGGGCCGGTAGCCCCGGACCCGCGCCGGCACCACCGCAGGCTCCCAGGAGCCGGCGGCGATCTCGAAGCCCTGGAGCTGCTCGATCGCGGTCAGGAGTCCCTGGCGGCCCTCGAGCTGGGTGTCGGGGGCGACGTGCTGCCAGCGGAGGAGGAAGCGGATCAGGTCCTGGGCGGTGACGGGCTCGATCTCGCGGCGGAGCCGGTCCGTGGTGTAGCGATGGATCCGGGCGAGGAGCCGCCGCTCGCAGAACTCCTCCGTGCCCTCGCGGGCCGGGTCGAACCGCCCGCGGAGCACGAACCCCTCCGCCTCGAGCCGGGCGAGGGGCGCGGGCATCGACGCCTCGGCGAGGCCCGTCCGGGCGGCCAGCTCCGCCGCGGTGCACGGCCCCAGTCGCGCTAGATGTCCACGGACCGCGAAGACCCGCGCCTCCTCCTCGTCGGCCTCGGTCGCGACACCCGCGGGCACCCGCACGTCGGGCTCGATCCGCGCCCCCGGGAAGAGCGCCGCTACCCGGGGCCGCTGCTCCGCGGCGAGCCAGAGCGGCCCGGTCGCCGCGAGCACGCTCGCGGCGCGCCCGGTCTCGCGGAGCTCTCGGTACCAGGGTTCGTAGAGAGGCTCGGGACGGAGCACCGCCACATCCAGCAGGAGGTCGTGGAGCTCCTCGGCGTTGCGGCAGTCGGGGCGCGCCTCCTCGCGGACTCGCGCGATGGCGTCCGGGTCGAGCTGGGCGAGATCGCGCGCGGTCTCGGGCAGCCCGCGCCGGAGTGCGACGGCCCGCGTCCGCCGCTCCTCGAGCGGCGCGTCGTCGAGGAAGGTGTAGGGCCGGCCATTCAGGATCTCGTGGGCGAGCGGCGAGGGCTCGGTCGTCTCGCGGAAGACGGGCTCCACCCGCCCGCTCCGGAAGCCCTCGAAGAGGCGGACGAGCCCCGCCGCGTCGGTCGCCTCGTGGAGGCAGTCGTGCATCGTCTGGCGCACGATCGGGTGGTCCGGGATCTCGATCGGCCCCGCGCCCGCGTTCTCCTGGCAGCCGGCGAGCGCAGGGAACACCGCGGCCATGAGGTCGTCCGCCTCCATGCGCTGGATCGGCGGCGGGGTCCGCCGCCCGCCGCGCTGGCGCAGGACCACGAGCGCGCGGCCGAGGTTCCAGCGCCAGCGGACCTGGAACATCGGCGACAGGAGGAGCGCCTGGGCGAGGACCGCCTCGGCGCTCTCGGGCGTCAGGAACTCGGGCACGTCGCCGAGGGGGAAGCTCTGCCCGGGGCCGAGGGAGAGCACGACCGCGTCGTCGCTGGCCGCGGCCTGGAGCTCGAAGTCGAAGCGGCGGCAGAAGCGCTTCCGGAGGGCGAGGCCGAGGGCGCGGTTGATCCGGCCGCCGTACGGGGCGTGGACGACCAGCTGCATCCCGCCGGCCTCGTCGAAGAAGCGCTCGAAGACGACGCGGCGCTGGGTCGGCAGGACGCCGAGGGCGGCGCGAGACGCGGCGAGGTACCGCGCGACCTCCGTCGCGACGCGGGCGTCGACGCCGGCCTCGGGGGCGAGCCACGCGGCCGCCGCGGCGACGTCGCTCGTCGCGAGCCGCTCGTCCAGGGCCTCGCGGAGCGCCGACACGGCGGCCGACGCCTCCGCGGTGCGTGCCGGCGCCTCTCCGAGCCAGAACGGCACGTTGGGGGGCGCGCCCTCTGCGTCGACCACGCGCACGACGCCGGCCTCGACCCGGCGAATCCGCCATGACGTGCTCCCCAGGAGGAACACGTCGCCCTGCATGCTCTCGATCGCCCAGTCCTCGTTGACGGTGCCGACCGTCGTGTCGTCCGGGTC
>DATBGA010000069.1:0-23979 GCA_036558225.1 Candidatus Methylomirabilota bacterium
TCCCGAACGGCAGGTCGAGGTCGTCGTAGACGACGACCAGCTGACGCGGGGTCAGGTCCAGCAGGCGGAGGAGCCGCGCCAGCGGAGGCCCGCTGACGTTCATGAAGCTCACCAGCTTGGCGAGGTGCAGCGACACCCCCTGCCAGGCCGCCTCCGCCACGTGGGCGGGGCCCCGGAGGCGGAAGCGCCCGTCGAGCCGCTCGGCCAGCTCCTCGACGACCCGATGGCCGACGTTGTGCCGCGTCTCGCGGTACCCGGGGCCTGGGTTCCCCAGCCCCACGATCACCCGAGGCGGCGCAGCCTCGTCCGCGGCCATCGGCAGGCGCTCGGCGCCCGGCGAGCCGGGCCGGCCCTACTTCTTGGCCTTGCCCTCCTCCCGGCCCTTGGGCTCCTCCTTGCCCTTGGCCTCCTCTTCCTCCTTCGGCTTGCGCTCGGTGACGACCTCGGGCTCCGCGACCGCCGCGGCGGCCACCGGGGCGACCTCCTCGGCCATCGGCGGGGCGACGGTGGCGACCGGCTGGGAGGCCGGCGCGGTCACGCGGACGCCTTCCGGAAGCTGCAGGCCGGCGACGGTCGCCACGTCGTGGATCCGGAGCGCCGAGACGTCGACGTCGATGTGCTCCGGGATCAGCGACGGGAGGCACGAGACCTCGACGGTCCTCATGAGGAGGGCGAGCACGCCGCTCTGCTCCTTGACGCCCGCGGCCTCGCCGACCACGTGGATCGGGACCTCCACCGTGATCTCCTCGTCCATCCGGACCGCCTGGAAGTCGATGTGGATCAGCGTGTCGCGGACCGGGTCGTACTGGAGCTCGCGAACGACCGCCGTCCGGGGCTCGGCGTCGCCGGGCAGCCTGAGGTTCACGAGCACGCCGCCCGCGCCATGGCCGTGGAGCGTCCGGTGCACCTCGGCGGGGGTCACGGACAAGGTCACGGGCGCGCCGCCCCCGCCGTAGAGGATGGCGGGCACGAGGCCCTTGCGGCGGAGGCGCCCGACCGCGCCCTTCCCGAGAGCCTCGCGGGGCTCGACTGACAGCTCACGGATGTTCATGCCGACCGTCTCCTTGGCGCGTCCGGCGCCTACACGAACAGGGTGGACACCGATTCCTCGTCGTGGATGCGCCGGATCGCCTCCGCCAGGAGGGGCGCCACCGAGAGAACCGTGATCTTGGGGATCTGCTTGTCCTTGCCGAGGGGGATCGAGTTCGTGACCACGAGCTCCTCGAGCGGCGCGCCCTCGACGCGCGCCATCGCCGGCCCGGAGAGCACCGGGTGCACGCCGCAGGCGAGGATGCGGCGGGCGCCCTCGCGCTTGAGCGCGTCAGCGGCCTGGACCAGGGTGCCCGCGGTGTCGATCATGTCGTCGATGATGACCGCGTCCTTGCCCTTGACGTCCCCGATCAGGTACATGAACACGGCGACGTTCGGGCCGTCGCGGCGCTTGTCGATGATGGCCAGCCCCGCGCGGAGCCGCTTGGCGATCGCCCGGGCCCGCTCGACCCCGCCCGCGTCCGGCGAGACGACGACCAGGTCGGTGAGCCCGCGCTTGTCCAGGTAGTCGATCACGACGGGCGCGGCGAAGAGATGGTCGACCGGGATGTTGAAGAAGCCCTGGATCTGCCCGGCGTGGAGATCGAGGGCGAGGACGCGCTGGGCGCCCGCGGCGGTGATCAGGTCGGCCACCAGCTTGGCCGAGATCGGCACGCGGGGCTGGACCTTCCGATCCTGCCGCGCGTAGCCGTAGTACGGGAGCACCGCCGTGACCCGCGCCGCCGAGGCCCGCTTCACGGCGTCGAGCATCACCAGGAGCTCCATCAGGGAGTCGTTCACCGGGGGGCACGTGGGCTGGACGATGAAGACGTCCGCGCCCCGGACATTCTCGTCGATCTGGACGAAGATCTCGCCGTCGGAGAATCGCGTGACCCCCGCCTGGCCGAGGGGGATCTCGAGGCAGGCGGCGATCTCCTCCGCGAGCGCCCGGTGCGCGTTCCCCGTGAACAGCTTCAGCTCGTACGGCATGGCTCCTGCCACTCCTTCACGGGAGCCGCGTGAGCGGGCCCGCGTCTCGTGCGAATGGTTGGGGCGGGAGGATTCGAACCTCCGAATACGGGATCCAAAGTCCCGCGCCTTACCACTTGGCCACGCCCCAGGTCGTTCCGGTCCTCGGCCGCCGGGCGCCAGACCGTCCCGGGGCCCGGGCCCGACCGCGGATCGTCAAGGCCGGCCCCGTGACCGTCCGCGTCACCCAGAGCCGCCACGGCCGCGTGCCCAGCCTGTCGCGGATCCTGAGGGCCGCCCGGTGCGAGGGCGCGATCCCGAGCACGGTCGGGCCGCTGCCGGACATCAGCGCCGCCAGGCAGCCGGCCTCCAGCAGCGCCGCCTTGACCTCGGTCAGCCCCGGCCAGAGCCGGGCGGCCGCGCACTCGAGCCCGTTCGTGACGGTGGCCGCCACGGCCGCGACGCCGTGTCGGAGCGCCGTCACCAGGGCGTCCACCCGGCGCCCGTCGCCGTAGTCGGCGGGCTCGAGCCGAGCGTACACGTCGCGCGTGGACAGCGGGAAGCCCGGGTTCGCGAGCACGAGCGACAAATCCCCCCGCGCGCCGAGCGGTTGGAGCTCCTCCCCGCGGCCCCGGGCCAGCGCGGGACTCCGGCCCAGGAAGAAGGGCACGTCCATCCCGAGCGACACCGCCATGGCCCCCAGCCGGCGCGGTCCGAGCCGCCTCTTCCGGAGGCTCCCGAGCCCGGCGAGGACCGCCGCCGCGTCCGTGGAGCCGCCCCCCAGACCTGCCGCCACCGGAATTCGCTTCTCGATCCGGACCCGGAGCCCGGTACCCGCGCCCGTCTCGCGGCGCACGAGCTCAGCGGCTCGCCATGCGAGGTTGTCCGCAGTCCGCGGAACATCGGGCGCCGTGCACTCGAGCGTAATGCCCCCGCCGCTGCCCTCAAGGGTCACCCGGTCCGCCAGCTCGATGGCCCACATGACCGAGCGGAGTTCGTGGTAGCCATCGGCCCGCCGCCCGAGCACCTCCAGCCCCAGGTTGACCTTAGCCCGCGCCCGGACCTCCAGCCGCCCGCCGGAGAACGCGGAAAACGCTAACATGACGCAGGGTTCCTGTCAATCGAGCCGCTGGACGGGGATGTCTGGCGGGAGGACGAGGCGGAACGCCTCGGGGGGACTCTGCGTGTATTCTGCGGAGAGATAGCGCACCGTGAGCTCAGCGCCCTGCTGGGGCGCTTCGAGCCGGACGACGGCGAGGCCGCCGCCAAGGCTCCACTCGAAGTCGGCCGCCAGGCGGTCGCCGCCGCCGCCTTCGGCGGCCTCGAGGAGAAGGCGCGCGGGCCGCCCCTCCGCCGTCACCCAGGCCCGATGCCGGACCCCACTGGCGATCCACGTGAGATGCGGGCTCGGTTTCTCCTCGACGGCGATCATCGTGGGATCGGCCGGCGGCGGCACGTTGCCGACGAGCAGCCGGATCAGGGTGGGCGGCGGCAGCGCGACCCCGAGCCAGCGCCCGACCGCGGCCGCGGAGGCGTGACCGGTCTGAGCGCGGCGCTCGAGCACGCGGAAGATCGTGATGTCGTCGGGACCAGCCGTCGCCACCAGCGCGGGCACCCCGAAGGGGGTCGCCACCTCGACGCGAAGCGCGGTGGGCGCCATGAGAAGGAGCGCCGCCGCGCGGTCGCTCCCCCGCCGGTTCTTGACCGTGAGCTCGATCGCCGCCCGCATGCCGGGGAAGCTCTCCCACTCCGCGGCCCACCGCCGGGCCAGCTCGACGGCCTGATCGGGCGAGATCGGCGCCGCGGCGGGCGGGCCGGGCGGCGTGCTGGCGCAGCGGGTGAGCGCGAGGGTCAGCAGGAGGGCGACCGCGGCTCGCCACGCGCCGCGGCCCGCCCGCCCCCGCACCCTACTTCCGGCCTTCCTGGCGCTGGCGGGTCTTCTGGATCTTCTGGCGCACCGTCTCGTTGGCGGGGTCGAGCTCGAGCGACTTCTCCCAGGCGGAGAGGGCAGACGGCTCGTCGCCGGCCTTGAGATAGGCCTCGCCGAGGTGGTCGTAGATGACCGCGTCCTCCTTCCCGCGGGTGAGCTCGACCGCGCGCTTGAGCTCCCGCACGGCGTCGACGTAGCGGCCCTGCTGGTAGTAGGCCCAGCCGAGGCTGTCGATGTAGTAGCCGTTGTCCGGCTCGAGCTCGAGAGCCTTCCGGATCAGGCGCTCCGCCTCGTCCAGGCGGATGCCCTTCTCGGCGTACATGTAGCCGACGTAGTTGTAGGCCTCGGCGTGCTTGGGGTCGAGCATGATGACCCGCCGGAACTCGGCGACCGCCTGTTCGAAGCGCCCCTGCTTCTCGAACACGACGCCCAGCTGGAAGTGCAGATCCTTGTGCGTCTCGTCGATCGCGAGCCCTTCCTCGTACGCCCGCTCCGCGCGATCGTAGCGGGCGGCGCGGTACTGGGCCATGCCGAGGTAGAGGAAGATCTCCGGTCGGCGCGGGTCGATGTTCGCGGCCTCGGTCAGCACGCGGACGGCGTCGTCGTAGCGCTTGGCGCGGCTGTGGAGGAACCCGAGCTGGAGCCGCGCGTCCACGTTCTTCGGGTCGGAGCGGAGCACCTCGTTGAGCGCCTCGAGGGCCTCGCCCTCGCGGCCGGCGTCGAGGTACGAGGAGGCCAGGTAGAACCGGGCGCGCAGGTTCTGGGGCTCGAGGGCGAGGGCGCGTTGGAACGCCTCGATCGCCCGGTCGTACGCTTTCTGCTCGTAGAGCACCGCCCCGAACTTCATCCAGACGCGGGGGTCGCTGGGCGCCTGATCGACGAGGCCCTGGAAGGCCTCGACGGCGCCGGACAGGTTCCCGAGGCGCACCAGCAGCTCCCCGAGGCGGTCGCGGAGCACCAGGTTGTCGGGGTTCGCCTCGATCGCGTCCTTGTAGACGCGCACCGCCTCCTCGGGCTTCTTCTGCTGCTCGTAGGCGAAGGCCAGCGCCGCCCACGCGCCGTCCTGGTCCGGGTCTAGCTCGACCGCCCGCCGAAGATGCGTCACGGCGTCGTCCCACGCCTCGCGCTCGAGCGCGAGGCGCCCGAGCAGGAAATGCGCGCGGGCGTGCTGCGGCTGGACCTGCAGGAGCCGCTCGAGCGCGACGGAGGCCTGGGCGTAGTCCTTCCGCTCCGCGGCGTAGCGGGCGAGGACCTCGTACGGCTCCGGGCTCGACGGACTCAGCCGGATCGCCTGCTCGAGGGTGGCGACCGCCTCGGGATCGTTCTTCTGGGCGTGGAGCGCCTCGGCGAGCGTGAGGTAGGCGCCGGGCTGCTTCGGATCGAGGGCGATGGCCTCCTTGGCCGCTGTGACCGCCTCCGCGTGGGCCCCCTGGCGCACGAGCCACCGTGCGAGCAGGTGCCAGAGTGTCGCCGATCGCGGGTCGCGGTCGATGGCCCGGCGGAGCTCCGCCGTCGCCTGGGGCCACTCGCCGGCCTCCGCGTGATAGTGCGCCCGGGCCAGATGGAGGTAGGCGATCGGGTCCGCCGGACGCTCCATCGCCGCGCGATTTCGCTCGGCGGCGGTGCCGGCCTCCGGGGCAATGCCCCCCGAGTTCGGCCCGGCCGCGCAGCCCAGGAACAGGAGCGTCACGAGCACGCTCGCGACCCCGCGCCGTGTCAGCATCATGGACGCACCTCTCCTTCGCCCGCCGCCGACGGGCTCCGGGCGGCGCGCGCCGCCGGGTCCGGCGGCGGAGCGAGCCGGAAGCGAATCGCTCGGATCGCGGCGATCTCGCGGCAGCGGGCGATCAGCCGGGGCTCCTCCAGGGTCAGCCGATGTAGCCAGCCGGAGCTGTCCACCGCGACCTGCAGGACGCCCTGATCGATCTCTTCCGCCCGCGAGCGCGCGGCAGCAGGGCCGGCAATGTCCGGCCAGGTCTCGATGAGCCGGGCCTCGGCGCGCGCCTCGACCAGCCGGTCGGGCAGGCCCGGCAGGGTGGCGAGCAGCTCCCCGACCCGCACCGGCTCAGCCACGCGGCGTTCCCGCGTCCGGGGCGAGGCGGAGCTGGTTCCCCAGCCGTCGCATGTCGGCCCCGATGAGCGTGGCCGCCGCGAGCGCGATCAGGCCGGCGAAGAACACGAGGATGGGCAGCATGAGCATGGCGGCCTGCAGCGACTGCCGCCGGTCGGAGACCAGCCCGACCACCGCCGGCGAGAGCGCCGCCCCGCCCAGGTTGATGATGAACACGAAGATGGCGACGGCCGTCGCGCGCAGGGCCGGGTGCACGACGTTGTGGATCACGGCGTTGACGCTGCCGATGTAGACCACCAGGAACGTCACCGCGAAGAACAGGGAGGGCAGGAAGATGATCGGATCGTGGGCGAGCATCATCACGACGCCGGCGGGGGCGGCGAGCAGGAAGCCGCCCGCGATGGTGAGGAGGTGCCCGGCGGGAGTCCGGCGCGCGAGCAGGTCTCCGATGAACCCGCCGCTGATCACGCCGACGAGGCCGCCCACCGCGGAAAGGACCCCGAACCAGAAGCTCGCCTCGGGCACCGAGAACCGCTTCACCCGGTGGAGATAGAGGGGGAGCCAGTGGTTGAAGGCGCCGATGGAGAAGGCCACGAGCATGCCGACCGCGCAGACCATCACGAAGGTCGGCGTGCGGAACAGCCCCACCACTCCCTCGAGGAACCCCGCGGGAAACTGGGCGCCCTCCGCGGTGGTCAGGTGATCATGGGCGCCGCGCAGCGGGTCGCCGAGGCGCCACGCCAGGATGGTGAGGAGGACGCTGGGCAGACCGACGAGAAGGAACGCGACCCGCCACCCGTAGTGCGTCCCGACGAGGCCGCCCGCGATCACGCCGATCGCTCCGCCCAGGGGAATGGCGGCGTTGAAGAGGGCATTGACGAACCCTCGCCGCTCGCGGGGAAAGAGGTCCGACACCATCGCGCTGGCGGTGGGCCCGTAGGACGCCTCGCCGATCCCCACCAGGGCGCGCGCGGCGAACAGCTGCCCGTACGAGCGGGCGGCCCCCGAGAGGAAGGTCGCCGCCCCCCAGATCCCCACCCCGACGGCGATGAGGCGGTGGCGGGCCACCCGGTCCCCCAGGACCCCGAGCGGGATGGAGCCGGTCAGGTAAAGGATCATGAACGCGGAGGCGAGCCCGCCGAGGGCCGCGTCGGACAGCCGCAGATCCTGCTGGACGAGCGGGAGCACGCCAGAGATGAGCTGGCGATCGATGTAGTTGAACAAGTTGATCGTGAACAGTATTCCGAGCGCGTACCGTGCGCGACCCGGTGGAATTCCTTGAGCAGTCATGCCATCGCAGGCTCGGCCCACTATCGTAGCACACGGCGGCCGCACTCAAGGCGCCGCGCGTTGACGCCCCTCGGGGCCTGCCGTAGCATGCAGGGCACCATGTCCACGGCGCGGCGCGGTGATCTCCTGACCGTGGACGTGACCGACCTGGCGTTCGGAGGCGAGGGGGTCGCGCGGGCCGGCGGCTACGTCGTCTTCGTGCCCGGAGGCGTGCCGGGGGACCGCGTCGACGTCCGGCTCACGCAGGTCCGGCCGCGGTTCGCCCGCGGCGCGATCGAGCGCCTCGACCGCGCGTCGGATCTGCGCACCGAGCCCCCCTGCCCCTACTTCGGGCGGTGCGGCGGCTGCCGGCTCCAGCACGTCCGCTATGAGGCCCAGCTCGAGTTCAAGCAGCGCCAGGTGGTCGAGTGCCTGTCCCGCCTCGGCGGGCTCGGCGAGGTCCCGATGTTCCCGATCCTCGGCGCCCCCGAGGTCTACGGCTACCGCAACAAGATGGAGTTCACGTTCGCCGAGGTCGACGGTCAGCCCGTGGTGGGGCTCCACCAGGCGGAGCGCTACGACGCCATCCTGGACGTCGAGCGGTGCCTCCTCCAGTCCGACGGGATGAACGCCGTGCTCGCCGAGGTGCGCAATTTCGTGCGGGAGCGGGGCTGGAGCGTGTACCGGCAGGAGACCGAGGAAGGGTTGCTCCGCTTCCTGATGCTCCGCGAAGGGCGGCAGACCGGCGACGCCATGGTCAACCTCGTCACGGCCTCGCCGGACGTGGCGACCGCGCGGGCGCTCGCCGACCGGCTCCGCGCCCGGTGCCCCCACGTGACCTCGATCGTCCTGAACGTGAATCCGAAGAAGGCCGCGGTGGCGGTCGGAGTCGAGGAGCACCCGATCGCCGGGAGCGAGACGATCCGCGAGCGGCTCGGCGACCTCGTCTTCTCGATCTCGGCCAACTCCTTCTTCCAGACCAACACGCGCCAGGCGGAGAACCTGTTCGGGATCGTCGCGGACTACGCGGGGCTCACCGGCCGGGAGACGGTGCTCGACCTGTACGCGGGGACGGGGGCGATCAGCCTCCTCCTCGCGCGCCAGGCCCGGGCGGTCTACGGCATCGAGCTCGTCCCCGCCGCGATCGAGGACGCCGCGCGCAATGCGCGGGAGAACCGCATCACGAACTGCACGTTCCTGCCCGGGGAGGTGCGCCACGTGCTCCCGGAGCTCCTGGCACGCGGCGTGCGGGCCGACGTGGTCGTGGCCGATCCGCCCCGGGCGGGGTTTCACCCGAAGGCCCTCCGGAGCCTCGCCACGCTCGGCGCCCGGCGGATCGTCTACGTCTCCTGCAACCCGAGCACGCTCGCCCGGGATCTCGCGACCCTCTGCGGGGCCGGCTACCGGCTGACGGCGGTCCAGCCCGTCGATATGTTCCCCCACACGCCGCACATCGAGGTGGTCGTCCGGCTCGAGCGCCCTGCCTGAGCCGGGCGGCACCGCTGCGCCGAGCGGCCGGAGCGCCCCGTCGGCGCTCCGCCCTCGGCTATCGCCCTCGGCTATCGCCCTCGGCTATCGATGGTCGGGGCCCCGGACGCCGGCGGGCCCGCGAGTGCCCCGCGCCGCGCGACCCGGGTGAGGCCGGCCGCGACCAACCCGAGGCCGAGCGCCGCGACCGCGACGTCCCCCGCGGGGCGGCCGAGTGCCGCGTCCAGGGCCGCCTCCAGGACACCGAGCGCGGCGAGGAGGCCCGCTCCCCAGGCGGCGACCCGGAGGGTCCCCGCCCGCCGGCCTTCCGAATCCGTCCAGGCGGCCAGCGCGATCCACGCGCCGAGCGCGTCGACCACGACGTCGCTCGCGGCGGGCACGCGGCTCGGGTCGAGACCCTGCCGGAGCTCGTCCACGCCGCCATAGGCCGCGGCCAGGACGAAGGCCGCCGCCACCGCTCGCGGCGCGGGGGCGAGCGCGCGGTGCCACAGGACCGCGAGGATGCCGAACTCGACGAGGTGGCCGAGCTTCCGGAGCCCGAGGTGGACGGTGTCCAGGAGAGCCGCGCTGGCCCACGGCGCGAGGGCCGAGAGCAGCCCGAGCGTCCACCGGCCGGTCCGGCCGCCGGACAGGAGGCTCGACGAGCCGAGCGCGATGACGCCCATCCAAAGGACGGGCGGCAGGAAGCGGGCCGGGCCGCGGCGGCTCGGAGCGGGGCGCTCGAGAGGCATCGCGATCGTCACATTCAACCGCGACGCGCGAACGTTGACAACGTTCGCGTGCGACTCCTAAGATGGCGCCGAGATGGCGGGGCCCGGGGAACCGCGCGTCGACCTCGCCGAGCTGATCGACCGCCTCGTCTCCGAATCCGGGGGGGCCGTGACGACGCAGCGTCGTTTCCCGGCGCGCCCCGCGGAGACGGTCCCGATCCCCGACACGATCGATCCCCATCTCACCGACGCGCTCCGGGCGCGGGGCGTCGAGGCTCTCTACACGCATCAGGCGCGCGCGCTCGATCTGCTCGGCAAGGGCGGCCACTGCGTCGTGGTGACGCCGACGGCCTCCGGCAAGACCCTCTGCTACAACCTCCCGGTCCTCCAGGCGCTCCTGACCGAGCCCACGACCCGGGCCCTCTACCTCTTCCCTACGAAGGCGCTCGCGCAGGACCAGCTGGCGGAGCTCGAGGAGCTGGCGCGCGCCCTGCCGGCGCTGCGGATCCACACCTACGACGGGGACACCCCGCAGGACGCGCGGCGCGCCGTCCGGGCCCGGGCCAACGTGGTGCTGACGAACCCCGACATGCTCCATTCCGGCATCCTCCCCCACCACACGAAGTGGATCGGGCTCTTCCAGAACCTCCGCTACGTCGTCATCGATGAGCTCCATACCTACCGCGGCGTCTTCGGCAGCCATCTGGCCAACGTGCTCCGCCGCCTCCTGCGGATCTGCCGGCACTACGGGGCAGCCCCGCAGTTCATCTGCACGTCGGCGACGATCGCCAACCCCCAGGAGCTGGCGGAGCGGCTCATCGGGTCGTCGGTCGGCCTGGTCGGCGAGAGCGGCGCGCCGGCGGGCGAGAAGGTCGTCGTCTTCTACAACCCCCCGGTCGTCAACGCCGAGCTCGGGATCCGCCGGCCGTACCTGAAGGAGACGAGTCGGATCGCCGCGCCGTTCCTCCGGGCGCGGGTGCCGACCATTGTCTTCACGGGGAGCCGGCTCGCCGAGGAGGTTGTCCTAACCGACCTCAAGGCGGCCGTCGAGCGCCCGCCGGCGCTCACCGACGTGATCCGCGGCTACCGCGGCGGGTATCTGCCGAACCGGCGCCGCGAGGTCGAGCGGGGACTCCGCGCGGGTGACGTGCTCGGCGTCGTGTCGACGAACGCGCTCGAGCTCGGCATCGACATCGGGCGCCTCGACGTGGCGCTGCTGGCGGGGTACCCGGGCACGGTGGCCTCCACCTGGCAGCAGGCGGGCCGGGCCGGGCGGCGGACCGGGCTCTCGGCCGCGATCCTGGTCGCGTCCTCGGCCCCCCTCGATCAGTTCATCGTCACCCATCCCGACTACTTCTTCGGCTCTCCCCCGGAGCACGGGCTGATCAACCCGGACAACCCGTACGTCCTGGCGAGCCATCTCAAGTGCGCGGCGTTCGAGCTGCCGTTCGCGGAGGACGAGCCCTTCGGGACGGAGGACGTCGGCCGCTACCTCCATCTCCTCGAAGAGGAGGGGCTGCTCCACCGGACCGGTGGCCGCTATCACTGGACCAGCGAGAGCTACCCGGCGGATCATCTGTCGCTCCGGAGCGTGGCGAGCGACAACTTCGTCGTGATCGACTCGACCCATCAGAAGCTGGAGCCTGTCGAGGCGGTCCGCCGCCTCACCCGGAAGCGCGAGGTGATCGCCGAGGTCGACTGGCGAAGCGCCTTCGCGATGGTCCATCCGAAGGCGATCTACCTCGTCGAGGGGCAGCAGTTCGAGGTCCAGGAGCTTCGCTTCCGCGAGGACGAGGAGAAGGTTGCCTACGTCAAGCGCGTCCAGGTTGACTACTTCACGGATGCGGTGACGGCCAAGGGGGTGTGGGCGCTCGACCGGTTCCAAACGGAGGCCACGGGGAGCGCCGCGGCCGGCCGGGTCGAGCAGGGCGAGCTCCTGGTCGCCGAGCAAGTGGTCGGCTTCAAGAAGATCAAGTTCGACACCATGGAGAACGTGGGCGCCGGCGAGGTCGAGCTGCCCCAGCAGGAGATGCAGACCTCGGGACTCTGGCTCACCCTCCGCCCCGAGGTCCTGGCGTCGGTCTCGCCGGACCGCGACGCGCTCGTCGATGGCCTCCGGGGTCTGGCGTACCTCCTCCATCACCTGGCGCCGCTCTTCCTCATGTGCGACGTGCGGGACCTCGGCTCCTGGCTCGGTGACGCTGCGCCGCCCGAGCCGGGCCGCGACGCGCCGCGGGGGCCGCGGGTCCTCACCACCGAGCGCACGCGGGCCCGGCTCCTCGCCGCCGAGCAGTTCGAGCCCACCGTCTACCTCTACGACAGCCAGCCGGGGGGCGTCGGCCTCACGGAGCGCCTGTTCGAGCTGGTCGCCCCGCTCCTCGCCCGCGCCCGCGAGACGCTCCGGGCGTGCTCGTGCCGGGCCGGATGCCCGTCGTGCGTCGGGCCGGTGAACGAGGTCGGCCGCCGGGCGAAGCCGATGGCGGCGTCCCTGCTCGACCGCCTGATCGGCTGACGACGGTGACCCCCGCCCCATGACGCTGCCCACGACCGCGGGTCCGCGCGCCGTCGTCGATCGCGAGCTCGAGTTGGCCCGGCTCCGGGCCCGCCTCCAGCGCCTGGCGGCGCGTCATGCGACGGAGCGCCGGCCGCCCGCCGATTCCGTCGCGCTCGAGTCCGTGCCGACCCCGCACGGCCCGGCCCTCCGCCGGGTCGAGACCGTCCGCGTGCCGGCGACCCTGACGGCGCCCGCCCCGTCAAGCCCGGGGACGGTGTTCCTCGACACCGAGACGACGGGCCTCGCGGGCGGCACAGGCACCTACGTGTTCCTCGTCGGGCTCGCGCAGTGGGCCACGCCCCACACCCTCCGCGTGACGCAGTACTTCCTCGGAGACCTCGGCGCGGAGGCCGCGTTCCTCCACGCGGTGCGGGAGGCGGTGTCGGACACGCAGGAGCTGGTGACGTTCAACGGCCGCACCTTCGACCTGCCGCTCCTCGAGACCCGGTACCTCCTCGCCCGGGCGAGCTGGTGGGGGACGGAGCTGCCTCACCAGGACCTCTATCCCCTCGCCCGGGCCCTCTGGCATGGGTGCGCGGCCGATTGCCGGCTCTCCACCCTCGAGGGCGTGTTGCTCGGGCTCGACCGGGGCGACGATCTGCCGGGCGCTCTCGTACCCCAGGCCTACTTCCGCTACCTCCGCACGCAGGATCTGGGGTCCCTCCCGCGGGTTTTCCGGCACAACCGCTGGGACCTGGTCGCCCTGGCCGGGCTCCATGCGCGGGCGGCGGCGCTCCTGGACGGCCCGGATCCCCGTCACGACCCGGTGGAGTGGATGGGGGCGGGACGCTGGCTCGAGCGCCGGGCGCCCGACCGGAGCGCGTGCTTCTACGAGGCGGCGCTCCGCGCGGGCCTCCCCGTCGCGCTCGAGCCCGGGGTCGCCTGGCGGCTCGGCTGGCTTTGGCGACGCGCGGGCCGGGTCGGAGAGGCCCGCGCGCTCTGGGCGGAGACGGTGGCTCGGGCCGAACGCCCGCCCCTCCGGCTCCTGATCGATCTCGCGAAGCTCCACGAGCATCACGCGCGCGACTACGGCGCCGCGCTCGACCTGACCCGGGCGGCCCTCGGGATCGCCGCGGCCTGGGATCTGGTGAGCGGTGACCTCGTGGAGGCGCTCGAGCGCCGGGCGCGCCGGCTGACCCGCCGGCTCGCCCGCGCCGCGTCGCCGGCCGCCGACATCCTGGCGTCGCAGGGCTGAGCGCCCCGGCCGCTCGCGGCCGCCGCCGGCGCTAGGCTCTCTCCCCGACCGGGAACGTCACCACGTGCAACAGGTTCGCCACGACGCGGACCCGCGCCCCCACGGGGTAGAGGGTCGTCGACGGCTGGACGGCGTGGACGCGCGCCCCCGAGGGCAGCCGCAGCCGGTAGAGGTGCTCGTCTCCGTGGAACTCCCGGCCCACCACGACGACGTCGCCCTCCGGGTGCGGGATGAAGTCGACATCGTCGGGCCGGACCATGACGTCGACCGCCTGCCCCGGCGCGAGCCCGGGCGGGCGGGGCAGGGTCCCCAGCTCGGAGACGATGCCGTCCTCGGTGGCGATCGAGCGCAGGAAATCCGCGGCGCCCACGAACTCCGCGACGAACCGCGTGCCGGGCCGGTGGTAGAGCTCGAAGGGCGGGGCGATCTGCTCGAGCCGCCCCGCCCTCAGGACTCCGACGCGATCGGCGAGCGTGAACGCCTCCTGCTGGTCGTGGGTGACGAAGAGGGCCGTCATCCCGCTGGTGCGGAGGATCTTGCCGATCTCCTCGCGCATCGCGGAGCGAAGATCAGCGTCGAGATTCGAGAACGGCTCGTCGAGGAGGATCAGCGCGGGCGCGGGGGCCAGCGCGCGGGCGAGGGCGACCCGCTGCTGCTGGCCGCCCGAGAGCTCGTGGGGATATCGCCGGTCGAAGCCGACCAGGCCGACGAGCTCGAGGACCTCGCGCACGCGGCGGAGCCGCGCGGCGCGGGGGAGATGGGCGAGCCCGAAGGTGACGTTGGCGTCGACGGTGAGATGCGGGAACAGGGCATAGTCTTGGAAGACCACGCCGACGCCGCGGGATTCGGGCGGCACGGCGACGCCGGGCCCGGCGACTCGCTGGCCCCGGAGCTCGACGATGCCCGCGTCCGGCGCCTCAAAGCCCGCGACCAGCCGGAGCGTGGTGGTCTTGCCGCACCCGGACGGGCCGAGCAGCGCCAGGATCTCTCCAGCGGCCACGCTGAGGGAGAGGCCGTCCACGGCGGGCGCGACGCTCCCCGCGAAGCGCTTGGTCACACCCTCCAGCCGCAGGAGGCTCACGTCCGGGGCCGCTCCGTGGCGGCGCCGAGGCGATGCGGGTCGGCGCCGGCGACTCGCATGGCGAGAACGACCGGCCCGAGCCCCGCGAGGACGAGCGCGAGCGCCGGGAGCGCCGCCTCGTCCCACAAGGACTCCGCGGTGCGTCGCCAAATCACGATCGCCAGGGTCTCGAGCCCGGCGGGTCGGAGGAGCAGCGTCGCCGGGAGCTCCTTCATCACGTCCACGAAGACGAGCGTGAGCGCCGCCCGCAGCCCCCGCTGCGCCAGCGGGAGGTGGATCGCCCACAGGATGCGCCGGCCCCTGGCGCCGAGCGAGCGTGCGGCCTCGTCGAGACTCCGGGGGATCTGGGCCAGGCTGGCCTCGACGGTCTGGCTGCCGACGGCCAAGAAGCGAACGAGATACGCGAACACGAGGCCCGCGACCGAGCCGGTGAGCACGAGTCCCGCCGCCTCCCCCGTGAGGCGCTCGATCCCGGCGGCCAGTGCGCGGTCGAGCCAGGCCAGCGGGAGCAGGACGCCGACGGCGATCACCGCGCCGGGCAGCGCGTACCCGAGTCCCGCGACGCGAGAGGCGGCCACCACCAGCGCCGTCGGCTGCCGCCGGAGGGCATAGGCGAGGAGCACCGCGACCGCGGTGACCAGGAGGGCGGCGCCCGCGGCGAGCCCGAGACTCTGGACGAGGCTCTGGCCGAGACCCGCGGGCACGGCGTCGCGGGCGGTGGCAGCGCTGGCCCAGACGAGGAGCTGGCCCACGGGGAGGCCGAACGCGAGGGCGAGGGTGCCCGCGCAGATGACGGATGCGCCGAGCCCCTGGAGGCCGCGCAGGCGGACGCGGGCGGGGGGGCGCGCCAAGCGGCGCGCGTGCGTGTAGCGCGCCCGCCCGCGCGCGAGGCGCTCGAGGACGAGGAGCCCGCCCGCCAGGGCGAGCAGGATCGCGGCGAGCTGCGTGGCCGCCGATCGGTCGAACAGGCCGAGCCACACCCGGTAGATTGCCTCGGTCAGCGTCCGGAAGCTGAACGTCGCGACCGTGCCGAAGTCGGCCAGCGCCTCCATGCATGCGAGCGCGGTGCCGGCGGCGAGCGCGGGGCGCGCCAGGGGCAGAGTGATCCCGAATAGGATCGCCAGGCGCGATCGGCCGAGGGCGCGCGCGCCCTCGAGGAGCTCCGGCGCCTGCTCGGCCAGCGCCACCCGCCCGAGCGTGTAGACGTACGGGTAGTACACGAGCGTCATCATGAGGGCGACGCCCCAGCCCGAGCGGAGGTCCGGGAGGCGCGCGCCGGGGCCGAGCCACTGGCGCATCAGGGCCTGGACGGGTCCCGCGTACTCGAAGAGCCCCAGGAACACGAATCCGATGACGTAGGCGGGGAGCGCAAGCGGCAGGACCAGCGCCCATTCGAAGACGCGCCGGCCCGGGAACTCGCAGGTCACGACGAGCCACGCGAGCGTGGTGCCCAGGACGAGCGCGCCCGCGCCCACCGCCGCGACGAGGCCAATGGTGTTGAGGAGGAGCTCGGGAAGCTGTGTCCGCCAGAGGTGCGCCCAGACCTCCCGGGCCGGATGGGTCAGCGACGAGACGACGGTCAGGATCGGAAGCGAGACGAGGCTGGCGGTCAGGAGGGCCGCGGCGGGCCACCCCCAGGAGCGCCTGGGCCGCCGGGCGAGCGCCGCGCCGGCCCCGGACGCGCGGGGCACGATGGGGGCCGGGCTAGCGATACCCGGCGCGGTCTGCCAGCTTCGTCGCGGCGGCCTGGAACTCGCCGGCGGCGGCGACGTTGATGTCGTCCATCTTGAAGCTCCCCCACTGGACCAGCAGCGGCTGCGGGGGCACCTGGGGATTGGCCGGGTACTCGAAGCTCGCCTCGGCCCAGACGGCCTGCGCCTCCGGCGTCGAGAGGAACTCGAGGAACTTGATGGCCTCGGCGCGGTGCTTGCTGTGCGCGGTCACCCCCGCACCAGAGACGTTCACGTGGACGCCCGGGCCAGCCTGGTCCGGCCAGAAGGGACGGACAGGGAGGTTCGGGTCCTTGGCCAGCGCCCGCCCCAGGTAGTACGTGTTGGTGACCCCGACGTCGCACTGCCCGGCGGCGATCGCCTCCAGGATCTTCGCGTCGCCGTTGATAAGAATGGGCTGGTTGGCCACCCAGGCGCGCACGATCTCCTCGACCCGGGGCTCACCGTATCGCTTGATCATGCTGGCGAGCAGGGACTGATTGTAGATGTGGGCCGAGCTCCGAAGGCACAGCCGGCCCTTCCACTTGGGCTCGCCGAGCGCGGCGTACGTGGAGAGCTCCTCGGGCTTCACGCGGGCCGTGCTGTACATGATGGTGCGCGCGCGGACGGCCAGGGCGACCCAGCGGTTCTGCGGATCGCGGAGGTTGGCGGGAATGTTGGTCGCGAGCTCCGGCGAGTCGACGGGCGCCAGGTAGCCGGCGCGCGCCGCATTCCACAGGTTGCCGGCGTCGACTGTCACGAGGACATCGGCCGGGGTGCGCTCCCCTTCCGCGCGCAGTCGCTCGAAGAGCTCCGCGTCGCTCGCGTGGAAGATCTTGAGCGTGATACCGGTCTTCTTGGTGAAAGCCTCGAAGGCGGGCTCCTTAGGATAGTGGCGCGACGAGTACAGGAGGACCTCGGTCCCGGCGGCGGGGGCCGCCAGGGCCACCAGCAGCGCGGCGACCATGACGAGGCTCGGGCCGACAACGAGGGTCCAGGATCGCCGGGATCGGATGGCCATGCGGGCCTCCCCCTGCACGGGTCGAATCGGTGGAGCCCGGGGCCGGCGCGGCGGGGTGCGACCGCCGGGTGCGGTTGCGTCGCGCCGGCGCCGTGGCTATAATTCCACATGGTCGCGACCGCTGAAATTAGGTATACCTAACGTGCCGGGTGTGTCAAGCCGAAAATCTGGGTCACCCGCCGCTCGGGCCCGTGGCAGCGCCACCACGGCGTCGATCGAGGACTACCTCGAGGGGATCTACGACCTCACCGGGAGCGGCGGACCGGTGATCGGCGCCCGCCTGGCCCGTCACCTCAAGGTCTCGCCCCCGGCCGTGACCGAGGCCCTCCAGCGGATGTCCCGCGACGGCTACCTCCGGATCGGGCCCGGCAAGCAGATCGTGCTGACCAAGCGAGGCCGCACGCTGGCCGAGGTGATGGCCCGGCGGCACCGCCTCCTCGAGCGCTGGCTCACGGACATCCTCGGGCTCGACTGGATGGACGCGCACGAGGAGGCGCACCGGCTGGAGCACGCGCTGTCCCCGCGGGTCGAGGACCGGCTGGCGACGCTGCTCGGCATGCCCAGCACGTGCCCCCACGGCAACCCGATTCCCGGCATGCCGTCTCGACCCGGGACGCACCCGTTCCCGCTCGACCAGGCCCAGGAAGGCCACACGGTCACGGTCGAGCGGATCACCGAGGAAGCCGAGGCCGACCGGAAGCTCCTCGAGCACCTCTGGCGGAACGGGGTTCGTCCCGACACGCGCCTCACGGTTCAGGAGATCGCGCCCTGGGCCGGGACGATCACCACGGTCACCGACGGGCGGACCGTGGTCCTCGGGCTCGCGGCGGCCGCGAAGATCTGGGTGTACAAGCCCAAGTAGCCGTCGGACCCTCCTGGGCGAGACCGCGCGCCTCACGTCCAGGCCGCCGCGATGTCTGGCCCGTCCTCGCCTCCGCGGGGCCCTGGTCGGCGACACCGTCAGTAACCTTCTAGAATAGCGAGCCTTTTAGCTCGTGAGCGATTCCCGGGAGCCAGGGGGTTGACCGCGATGAGGAGCGCGTCTATATTAGCACTCGATTGAGGTGAGTGCTAATCACACTCAGTGACACCCCGGCGTACCGCCGGCTCGGAGAAACCGCAGGTCACGTTTCAGATCAGGAGGAGGCACCGACTATGCCGACGGCCACCAAGGTCAAGCTTCGCCCGCTCCACGACCGCATCCTCGTCAAGCGCCTCGAGGAGCAGGACGAGAGGCACGGCAGCATCATCATCCCCGATACCGCCAAGGAAAAGCCCCAGGAGGGTAAGGTCATCGCCGTAGGCAACGGGAAGGTGAACGACGAAGGCAAGAAGCTCCCGCTCGAGGTCAAGGCGGGGGACCGGATCCTGTTCGGCAAGTACTCCGGTAGCGAGGTAAAGATCGACGGCGACGAGTACCTCATCCTGCGGGAAGAGGACGTCCTCGGAATCCTCGACTAGCCCGACTCCAGCCACCGACGACAAGCCGAGAAACTCAAGGAGGAACCGTTCATGCCCAAGCAGCTCCTGTTCAACACCGAGGCGCGCGCGGCGCTCCTGCGCGGGGTCAACATCCTGGCGGAGGCCGTCAAGGCCACGCTCGGCCCCAAGGGCCGCAACGTCGTCATCGACAAGAAGTTCGGCAGCCCGACCATCACGAAGGACGGCGTGACCGTCGCGAAGGAGGTCGAGCTCAAGGACCCCTACGAGGACATGGGGGCGCAGATGATCAAGGAGGTCGCGTCCAAGACCTCCGACGTCGCGGGTGACGGCACCACCACCGCGACGGTGCTGGCCCAGGCCGTGTTTCGCGAGGGCCTGAAGAACGTGACCGCCGGCGCGAACCCGATGGGGCTCAAGCGTGGCATCGAGCAGGCTGTGGAGAAGGTCGTCGAAGAGCTCAAGAAGATGTCCAAGACGACCAAGGACAAGAAGGAGATCGCCCAGGTCGCGAGCATCGCCGCCAACAATGACAAGACCATCGGCAACCTCATCGCCGAGGCGATGGAGAAGGTCGGCAAGGACGGCGTGATCACGGTCGAAGAGGCGAAGGCGATGGAGACCACCCTCGAGGTGGTTGAGGGGATGCAGTTCGACCGGGGCTATCTCTCGCCCTACTTCGTGACCGACCCCGAGCGGATGGAGACCGTTCTCGATGACGCGCTCATCCTGATCCACGAGAAGAAGATCAGCGTGATGAAGGACATGCTCCCGCTGCTCGAGCAGGTGGCGCGCTCCGGGAAGCCGTTCCTGATCATCGCCGAGGAAGTCGAGGGCGAGGCGCTTGCCACCCTGGTGGTGAACAAGCTCCGGGGCACGCTGTCCTGCTGCGCCGTGAAGGCGCCGGGCTTCGGCGACCGCCGCAAGGCCATGCTGCAGGACATCGCGACCCTGACCGGCGGGAAGGCGATCACCGAGGATCTCGGCATCAAGCTCGAGAACATCAAGCTCGAGGACCTCGGCAAGGCGAAGAAGGTGGTCGTGGACAAGGACAACACCACGATCATCGAGGGCGCCGGCTCCGCCAAGGAGATCGAGGGCCGCATCAAGCAGATCCGGGCGCAGATCGAGGAGACGACCTCGGACTACGACCGCGAGAAGCTCCAGGAGCGGCTGGCGAAGCTCGCGGGCGGTGTCGCGGTGATCAAGGTCGGCGCCGCGACCGAGACCGAGATGAAGGAGAAGAAGGCCCGGGTAGAGGACGCGCTCAACGCGACCCGCGCGGCCGTCGAGGAGGGCGTCGTGCCGGGTGGCGGGGTGGCGCTGCTCCGCGCGGCGAAGGGCCTCGATTCCATGAAGGTCGGCGGCGACGAGGGCACGGGCATCCAGATCGTGCGTCGGGCGCTCGAAGAGCCGATCCGCCAGATCGTCGCCAACGCCGGCCTCGAGGGCTCGGTTGTGGTCGAGAAGGTGAAGGGGGCGACGGGCCTCGCCCAGGGCTTCGACGCCGAGAAGAACGAGTACGTGGACATGATGCAGGCCGGGATCCTCGACCCGACCAAGGTGGAGCGGATCGCGCTGCAGAACGCGGCATCGATCGCCTCGCTCCTCTTGACCACCGAGGCGCTGATCACGGACATCCCCGAGGAGGACAAGAAGGCCGGCGCGCCGCCCATGCCGCACGGCGGCGACTTCTAGGCCGAGACCGTCGGTCGGGAGGGCCCGCGCGCTCCCGACCCCCTACGCTCCGATCCGCCGGCCTCCGGGTGCTTGCCCGGAGGCCGGCGTGTTCGGGGCTCCGTTCGCGGCGGCCTCCGTCGGCCGTTGCCCCTGACGGCGGCGACCGTCGCTTGCACCCCCGCGGAGGCCGCTGGTATCCTAAAGCGCTTTCGACCCGGCTCCGGTCGTTTGCCGTCGGAGCTTTGAAGGAGGTGATGCGGGTTGCGGACATACGACATGTTGCTAATCGTCGATCCCAGACTGACGGACGAGGAGGTGGCGCAGGTCGGCGGGCGCCTCCAGGAGACGCTGGTCACCCTGGGCGGCGAGGTGCTGGGCTCCGAGGACTGGGGACGCCGGCGGCTGGTCTTCGAGCTTCGCAAGCAGCGGGAGGGACACTACCTCCTGTTCCAGGTGCGCGCCACGCCGACGGCGATCCGTGAATACGAGCGGCAGCTCAAGCTCAACGAAGCGGTGCTGCGCTTCCTGACGACGCGCGTCGTCGAGGGGCGACGGAAGCTGACGCCTCCGGGCGTGGCCGCGGGGGCGGCTCCCGAGCCGGTGACCCCGGCGGCGAGCGAGGTCGGTTGATGGCGAGCCTGAACAAGGTCTTCCTGATCGGGAACCTGACCCGCGCGCCGGAGTTGCGGTATACGCCCAGCGGGACGGCCGTCTCCGATCTCCGGATGGCGGTCAACCGCTCGTACACGACCCAGGGCGGAGACAAGCGCGAGGAGACGTGCTTCCTCACAGTGGTCGTGTGGGGAAAGCAGGCGGAGACCGCCGCCCAGTACCTGGACAAGGGCAGCCCGGTCCTGGTTGAGGGGCGGCTGCAGACCCGGGACTGGGAGACCAAGGACGGGCAGAAGCGGAACGTCGTGGAGGTGGTCGCCGAGCGACTCCAGTTCCTCGGGCGCGGCCGGGCGGGCGGCGGGACACCCGGTCCCGCGGAGGCCGAGCCGGTGGAGGAGGCCGCGGGCGGCGCGGACGACGTGCCGTTCTGAGGTGCCCGCGGAGCCACGCGCTCCGCACGCAGGCGGCGAGGCGAACAGCGAGGAGGCGAACACGTGGTCAAGCCCGTGAAGCGGCGTCGGTTCGGCCGACGCAAGGTCTGCAAGTTCTGCGTCGACAAGATCCTGGCGGTCGACTACCGGGACGTCAAGCGCCTCCGCACCTTCATGACGGAGCGCGGCAAGATCATCCCGCGCCGCATCTCCGGCAACTGCGCGCGCCATCAGCGCCAGCTCACCGGCGCTCTCAAGCGCCTCCGTACGGTCGCCCTCATCCCGTACGTCGCGGAATAGGACCGGCGCGGTGGGCACGAGCCCGGGTGCGCGACGGGTCGTCCTGCTGGGCGCGGGACTGGGCCTGGCGCTCGCCGGTCTCGAGGCGGCCTCCGGGTGGGGGTGGTGGGGCGGGCTCATCGCGATCGCCCTCGGCCTGGTCCCGGTGGCGGCGGCCCTGGCCCTCGGCGGTCCCCCGGCCGCGGCGCTGGCGAGCGTCGTCGCCATGACCGCCGTTGGCAGCGTTCGCGGCGCTCCGGCGATGCTGGTGGTCGGACTCAAGTACGCGCTTCCCGGCGCGGCGCTAGGGTTCGGGCTCGTCCGGCGCCTGCCGGTCGCGGTGACGACCCTGCTGACCGCGGTCGCGAACCTGGTGGGCGTGATGATCCTGCTGTGGGTCCTGAGCCCGGCCGGCGTGGGGCCGATCGCCTATCTCGAGCGGCAGGTTGCCACCCAGGTGACCGAGCTCGAGCAGTGGCCCTCGCGGCTCGGGGCGGCCGGCCGGGACGCGGGGTGGGCAGCCGAGGCCGCGCGGTTCGTCGTGGCCACGCTCCAGATCGCCGCCCCCGGCATGCTCGGCCTCGGGGTCTTTGCCGGCGCCGTGGCGAACTACGCGATCACCCGCCTCTGTCTTCGTGGTCGATTCGGATTCCGTCCCTTCGCGCAGGAGGCGGTGCCCGACCACCTGGTCTGGGGCGCCATCGGGGCCGGGGTGCTTCTCGTGTCGCGCCACGATCGCCTGGAGGCGGCGGGGCTGAACCTGCTCCTCGTGCTGATGCCGCTCTACGTGATCCAGGGACTGGCGGTGTTTCGCCACTTCTTCCAGCGGATCGGCCTTCCGCGCCTCCTCCAGGTGGTGAGCTTCGGGCTGCTCGCGATGCAGCCCCTCTTGCTGGTGGCGGTGTCGTGCGTGGGGCTGTCCGACCTGTGGATCGACTTCCGCAAGATTCGCCAGGCGCCGACCGCCGCCTCCGGGTGAGGTCCGCGCCGGGCGAGCTCTAGGAGACCAATGCGATGAAGGTGATCCTGATGACGGACGTGCCCACGCTCGGGCACCGCGGAGAGACGCGGGAGGTCGCCAACGGCTACGCGCGGAACTTCCTCCTGCCCCGCAAGATGGCGGTGGCGGCGACGCCCGCCAACCTGAAGAACGTCGAGCATCTCAAGCGCCAGCGCGTGAAGGAAGAGCACCGGGCGCTGGAGGCGGCGAAGGCCACCGCGGCCCGCATTGAGGGGTTGACGTTCACCAAGACGGCGCGCGCGTCGGAGGACGGCCACCTGTACGGCTCGGTGTCGGCGCAGGACGTGGTGGAGTTCCTCGAGCGGAACCAGGTGACGGTCGAAAAGCGGCGGGTCCAGCTCGACGAGCCCATCAAGGCGGTGGGGGACTACCAGGTCCCGGTCCGGCTCCACGGAGACGTGACGGCGACGCTCGCGATCTCGGTCGCGGCCGAGTAACCAGCCGTCGCGCCGCCGCCCGGATGGCCACCACGATCGAGCTCCCCGGCAAGGTCCCGCCGCAGAGCCTCGAGGCGGAGCGGGCGGTCCTCGGCGCGATCCTGCTCGAGCCCGCCCTGCTCCCGCGGGCCATCGAGCTCCTCATCCCGGAGGAGTTCTACAAGGAGGCGCACCGGCGGATCTTCGGGGCCATGATCCGCCTGTTCGAGCGTGGCGAGCCGGTCGACATCATCACGGTTACGGAGACGCTCCGGCGCGAGGGCGTGTTCGAGGAGATCGGCGGGCACACCCTCCTGGCGACCCTCCAGGAGGAGGGCACGATCGCCACCCAGTTCACGGCGTACACGGGGATCGTGCGCGAGAAGGCGCTCCTCCGGGAGCTGATCCGCGTCGCCCGCGAGATCGTGGAAGAGGGCTACGCGGAGACCGACGACGTGCAGGCGCTCCTGGACCGCGCGGAGCAGATGCTCTTCCGCATCTCGCAGCGGCGGTTCCAGCGGAGCGCGTTCCCCGTTCGCGAGATCCTCGACGACGCCATCAAGCACATTGAGACGCTCTATCATCGTAAGGAGGACATCACCGGCCTGGCCACCGGGTTCACCGACCTGGACAAGCTGACGTCGGGGCTCCAGCGATCGGACTTCGTGATTATCGCGGGGCGCCCGTCCACCGGCAAGACGGCGTTCGCGCTCAACATCGCCGCGCACGCCGCCGTCGAGCGGAGGCGACCCGCGCTGATCTTCAGCCTGGAGATGTCCAAGGAGCAGCTGGTGCAGCGGCTCCTCTGCGCCGAGGCCCGGGTGGACTCCCGGAAGGTGCGGTCGGGCTTCCTCCAGGAGCCGGAGTGGCGCCGCATCATCGCCGCCGCCGGACGTCTTCACGAGGCCCCGCTGTTCATCGACGACACGGCCAACCTCTCGGTCCTGGAGGCCCGGGCTAAGGCCCGCCGGATCCAGGCCGAGCACCGGCTCGAGCTGGTGGTCATCGACTACCTCCAGCTCATGCAGGGGCGGTGGCGGGCCGAAAACCGGCAGCAGGAGATCTCGGAGATCT
>DATBGA010000070.1:0-16231 GCA_036558225.1 Candidatus Methylomirabilota bacterium
TGCTCGTCATGGGCGGGAGCCTGCCGCGATGACGCGCCGGCCTCCGGGCCGCCGTCGAGCGGCCGGCGAGCTCTTCGGGGCGATCCTCCAGGGGGAGTGACAGGTGCGCTACGGCTTCGTGATCGACCAGACGCGGTGCATTGGCTGCCACGCCTGTACGGTGGCGTGCAAGGAGGAGAACCGCGTCCCGCTCGGCGTGTTCCGGACGTGGGTGAAGTACGTCGAGAAGGGGGAGTTTCCGAATACGCGCCGGCACTTCGCGGTCCTCCGCTGCAACCACTGCGACAACGCGCCGTGCGTGACCATCTGTCCCACGGTGGCGCTCTATCGTCGGCCCGACGGCATCGTCGACTTCGACCGCGACCGCTGCATCGGCTGCAAGTCGTGCATGCAGGCGTGCCCGTACGACGCGCTCTACATCGATCCCGACACGCACACGGCGGCGAAGTGCCACTTCTGCGCCCACCGGGTGGAGCGGGGGCTCGAGCCCGCGTGCGTGATCGTCTGCCCCGAGCGGGCGATCCTCACCGGGGACCTCGACGACCCCGACAGCGAGGTGGCGCGCGTGGTCGCGCGCGAGAACGTCGTCGTGCGGAAGCCGGAGCAGGGTACCCGCCCCAAGCTCTTCTACGTCGGCGCCGACCACGCGACGCTCGCTCCCGCGCTCCAGCACGCGTCGCCCGCGACCTTGTGGGGGCAGCGCGCGGACGAGCCGGTCTCGCTGACGGCGCTCGCCGGCGGCTTCGAGCCGGCGCGACCTCCGGGGGCGACGCCGAAGGCCGTCGAGGCCCTCGGGCGCACCGTGTACGACGTGCCGCACGAGCCGCGGCCCTGGGGCTGGCGCGTCGGAGCGTACCTGTGGACCAAGTCGATCGCGGCCGGCGCGGCCATGTTCGCGGCGGCCGGCGTGCTGGGCGAGGGGAGCGCCGCCGCGCTCGGCCTGCCGCTCGTGGCGTTCGTGTTCCTGCTGCTCACCACGGTGCTGCTGATCGTCGACCTGAAGCGCCCCGACCGGTTCCACTACATCCTCCTCCGGGCGAACCCCCGCTCGTGGCTCGTCCTCGGCGCCTGGATCCTCTTCGGGCTCGGCGCGGTCCTCGGTATCTGGCTCCTGGCGGCCCTCGGCGGCTCCGTTGGCGCCCTCGACGTCCTGGCGGTGCCGCTCTTGCTGCTCGCGCTCGCGGCCGCGGGGTACAGCGCGCTCCTCTTCGGGCAAGCCGAAGGCCGGGACTTCTGGCAGAGCCCGCTCGTGCTCCCGCACCTCCTGGTCTCGGCCGTGACCGCAGGGGCCGCGGCCGCGCTCCTGGTGACACCGCCGTCCGCGGCGTCGCGAGGCGTCCTGCTGGTGGGGCTGGGCCTCAACGTCCTGCTCGTTCTCGCCGAGTGCTACACGTCCCACGCGACCGCCGACGCGAGCGCCGCCGCGCGGGCCATCACCCGGGGGCGGTTCCGGCTGGTGTTCTGGATCGGCGTGGTGGCGGGCGGCACGGTCCTCCCGGCGCTCCTGGTCATTCCGGACTCCGGCGCGACCAGCGCGCTGGCCGCCGGGCTGGCCCTGGTCGGCCTCTACCTCTGGGAAGATTGCTGGGTGCGGGCGGGACAGGTCGTCCCGCTCAGCTGAGCCAATGAACCGATCGCTTCGCCGCCGCGCGACGGCCTGAGGAAACGATGCCGCGACCCGCCTCGACCGAGCCCCTCCACCCGGCGGCGCAGATCCTGGCGGCGCCGCCCGGCGGCCTCTCGAGCTATCCCCCGGTCGAGCGCTGGGAGGACTGGGAGGAGTACGACCCGCAGGCCTGGCCGCAGCGAGTCGGACGCCGCTACCAGCTCGTCCCCACCATCTGCTTCAACTGTGAGGCCGCCTGCGGGCTCCTCGCGTACGTGGACAAGGACCGCCTGACGATCCAGAAGTTCGAGGGGAACCCGGAGCACCCCGGAAGCCGCGGCCGCAACTGCGCCAAGGGGCCGGCCACCCTGAACCAGGTCGAGGACCCCGAGCGCATCCGCTACCCGATGCGGCGCGTCGGGCCGCGGGGCGGGGGCCAGTGGGAGCGCGTCAGCTGGGACCAGGCGCTCGACGACCTCGCCGGCCGCATCCGCAAGGCGCTCGTCGAGGGGCGCCGCGACGAGGTCATGTACCACGTCGGCCGGCCCGGCCACGAGCTCGTCTACCACCAGCGGATCATGCACGCCTGGGGGATCGACGGCCACAACTCGCACACCAACGTCTGCTCGGCCTCCGCGCGTGCCGGCTACGCGTTCTGGAGCGGCCTCGACCGGCCGTCCCCGGACCACGCCAACGCCCGGTTCATCCTGCTCCTGTCCTCGCACCTCGAGACGGGCCACTACTTCAACCCGCACGCCCAGCGGATCATCGAGGCGAAGAAGCGCGGCGCCAAGGTCTGCGCGATCGACACTCGCCTCAGCAACACCGCATCGATGGCCGACTGGTGGCTGTCCCCGTGGCCGGGAACCGAGGCCGCGCTCCTCCTGGCGGTGTGCCAGCTGATCATCGCCGAGCGGCGCTACGACCGGGAGTTCCTGCGCCGCTGGGTCAACTGGGCCGAGTATCTCCGGGAGGAGCATCCTAACAAGCCCCATACCTTCGAGACCTTCGAGGCGATCCTCCCGACGCTCTACGCGGAGTTCACCCCCGCGTTCGCCGAGAAGGAGTCCGGCGTCCCGGCTGCGGCCATCGAGGAGGTCGCGCGCGAGGCGGCGCGGGCCGGCTCCGCGCTCGCCACCCACGTGTGGCGGAACGCCGCGGCCGGGAATCTGGGAGGCTGGCAGGTCGCGCGCGCGCTCCAGCTCCTGAGCGTCCTCGTCGGCGCCGTCGGCACGCCCGGTGGGACGGCGCCCTCCTTCTACAACAAGACGGTCCCGGCCCCCCCGCTCATGCCGCCGCCGGCCAAGGTGTGGAGCGAGCTCCTCTACCCGCGGGAGTACCCGCTCGCGTTCTTCGAGATGAGCTTCCTCCTGCCGCACCTCCTCCGGGAAGGGCGCGGCCGGATCGACACGTACTTCACGCGGGTCTACAACCCCGTGTGGACGAACCCCGACGGCTTCTCGTGGATCGAGATGTTGACCGACGAGGCCAAGGTGGGGCTCCACGCGTGCCTCACCCCGATCTGGAGCGAGACCGCGTGGTTCGCCGACTACGTGCTCCCGATGGGCCATGCCTCCGAGCGGCACGACCTCATGAGCCAGGAGACGCACGCCGCGCGCTGGATCGGCTTCCGCCAGCCCGTCCTGCGGGTCGCCCTCGAGAGCCAGGGGAAACGCTTCGCCACCACCTGGGAGGCCCACGCCGCCGCCGGCCTGGGCGAGGTGTGGGAGGAGGACGAGTTCTGGATCGAGCTCTCGTGGCGGATCGACCCCAACGGGGCCCTCGGGATCCGGAAGTGGTTCGAGTCCCCGTACCGGCCCGGCGAGAAGCTCACCGTCGACGACTTCTACGGCTGGATGTTCGAGCGCTCGGTGCCCGGGCTGCCGGCGGCGGCGGCGAAGGAGGGCCTGACGCCGCTCGCCTACATGCGGAAGCGCGGAGCGTTCCTCGTCGAGGACGGCGTGTACCGCACCCACGAGACGGCGGTGGCACCCGCGGCGCTCGAGGGCGGCGCCGTCGATGCGGCCACCGGGATCATCAGCAAGGGCGGGGCCGCGGTCGGCGTCGAGGTCGACGGGCGCCCGTACGTCGGGTTCCCCACGCCCTCCCGTAAGCTTGAGTTCTACTCGAAGACCCTCCGGGACTGGAAGTGGCCGGAGTACGCGCTGCCCGCCTACATCCGGAGCCACGTGCACTGGTCGGAGATGGACCGCCAGAAGAGCGAGTACCTCCTGCTGCCGACGTTCCGGCTGCCGACCCTGATCCACACGCGCTCCGGCAACGCGAAGTGGCTGTACGAGATCTCCCACTCGAACCCTCTATGGGTCCACCCGAAGGACGCCGCGCGGCTCGGAGTCGCGACCGACGACCTCCTCAAGATCAGCACCGAGATCGGGTGGTTCGTGGACAAGGTCTGGGTGACCGAGTCGATCCGGCCGGGGATCATCGCGTGCTCCCATCACCTCGGGCGCTGGCGTCTCGGCGAGGAGCTGGGCGGTGCCCGCTGGTCCACGGCGCTCGTCCGCCTCGAGCGCCCCGGGCCCGGCCAGTGGCGGCTGCGCTACGTCCACGGGATCCGCCCGTTCAAGAGCGAGGATCCCGACTCCGAGCGCGTGTACTGGGAGGACGCGGGCGTCCACCAGAACCTCACGTTCGGCGTGCAGCCCGATCCGGTGAGCGGCCAGCAGTGCTGGCACCAGAAGGTCCGCGCGGAGCGGCCCGGAGCGGACGACCGCTACGGCGACGTCTTCGTCGACACGGAGAAGGCGCACGAGGTCTACCGCCGCTGGCTCGCGATGGCGCGCCCGGCCCCCGGTCCCGGGAATCTCCGACGGCCCCCGTGGCTCCCACGCGCCTACAAGCCCGATCCGTCGGCCTACCGCATGGAGGCGTGAGGCAGAGCTCGCGCCTCACTGCCGCCGCGCTCGCGCGGACACCCGTCGCGCGCGGCGCGGCCTGGCTCGTGCTCGCCGGCCTGGGCACCGGCTTCTTCTTCCAAATGTACGCGCGCATGGCGCGCGTGACGGGGAACGACCTCGGCGCCCGCCTCGCATCCGCGCGGATCCTGGTCGACGGGGGCGATCCCTACACGCTCTCGCTGCCCCAGGGGCACGGCCCCTATCCGCTCACGATCGACATGCTCGTCATTCCGCTGACGTGGATCCCCCTCGGCCTGGCCCAGAGCCTCTGGTTTGCGCTGAGCGTCGCCGCGCTCGCGGGCTCGCTGCTCGTCCTCGACGGCCTCTGGCGGCAGTCGCGGGGCGGGGCGCGCGATCCGGTGCTCGCCGTGCCCTTCGAGGTCCGCCTGGCGCTCCTCGCCCTCGCCCTGTTCATCCCGCTCCAGAATCACCTGCGGTACGGCCAGCTGGGCCTCTTGCTCCTGGGCCTCTGCACCCTGTTCCTCGCGTGCCATCTCCATGGGCGCCGGCACGCCGCGGCGGCGTCCCTGGGTGGCGCCATCGCGCTCAAGCTCACGCCGGCCGCGCTCCTCATCTATCTCGGGCGCGGGCGCTCGTACCGAGAGGCCCTCGGCGCGATCGCGTGGACGCTCGTCCTGGCGGTGGGGCTGCCCGCGCTGATCTCCCCCCGGGTCCTGGACCTGTATCGCGATGGGTGGCTGCCCGAGCTGGCCGGCCTCACGGCGGGGCCGGTCGAGTACGAGTGGCGGACCCGGTTCACGCTGGCCGCCGTCCTCGCGGAGATCTGGCCCCGGCTCGCCACGGTGCCCGGCCTGCGCTATGCGGCCGCGGCGGGCGTGCTCGGGCCGGTTCTCTGGATCCAGCCCCGGCTCGGGCGCGACCCTCGCGGGGGCCTCTTCCTCTTTGCGCTCTACCTCACGGCCATGCCGCTGGTCTCGCCAGTGAGCGAGACGCACCACCTCGCGATGCTCGCCGGGCCCCTCTGGATCTGGCTGCTGGCGGTGGGCTCGCCACCGCGCATGCCGGTCCTCGACGGAGTTGGCGCGCTCCTCGTCCTGGGCGGGCACTGGCTCGGCATCGCGCTCGCCGGCCCCGCGGCGGGACGGCGGGGCTCGCTCTTCGACGGCGTGTCACTGCTCGCGCTGTACAGCGTCCTGCTGGTGCGGAGCCTTCGCGCGACGGCGGTCCCGCTTGACACCCCTGGCGCCTTCGGCGACGCTCGGCTTTCGAGGAGCTGATGCCGACGAAGACCCTGCGGGTGGAGACCGTCGCCCAGGCCTACCTGGAGCTCCTGCGGGACCGCGGGATCGACTGCTTCTTCGCCAACGCCGGGACCGACTTCGCGTCCATCGTCGACGCGTTCGCGCGCTTCCAGAGCGAGGGGAAGACAGCCCCGCGCCCGATCGCGGTGCCGCACGAGTTCGTCGCGGTCTCGATGGCCCACGGCTACTACATGGTGACCGGACGGCCGCAGGCGGTGATGGTGCACGTCACGGTCGGGACGGCGAACGGCGCCGGCGCCGTCGTCAACGCCTCGCGGACGCAGGTGCCCGTCCTGTTCACGGCTGGCCGCACCCCCATCACCGACGACGGCAGCCTCGCCGGCGCGCGCGACACGCACATCCACTGGGCCCAAGAGTCGTTCGACCAGGCCGGGATGCTCCGCGAGTACGTCAAGTGGGACTACGAGCTCCGCCAGCCCGTCCAGCTCGAGGCGGTGGTGGACCGGGCGCTGGAGCTCGCGATGGCCGAGCCGCGCGGTCCCGTCTACCTCACGCTGCCGCGCGAGGTGCTGGCCCAGCCGCTCGGCGAGCTGACCATCTCGTCGCCCGCGCGCCGCCAGGTGGAGAGCCGGCGCTTCCCCGATCCCGCGCGGATCGAGGAGGCGGCGGAGCGGCTCGCCCGCGCGCGCAATCCGCTGATCGTCACCGCCGAGCTGGGCCGGGCCCGGGCCGCGGTGGACGGCCTCGTCGTGCTCGCCGACGCGGGCGCCTTCCCGGTGCTCGAGGCGAGCCCCGCCTACGTGAGCTTCCCGGCGGACCATCCGTGCCACGCCGGCTGGGTCTTCGGGAGCCAGGACCATCCGGGGATGACCGACGCCGACGTCGTGCTCGTCATCGACTGCGACGTGCCGTGGTTCCCGTCGCGCTCGCGGCCCGCCGACGACGCCACCGTGATCCAGCTCGCGGTCGACCCGTTCTATTCGCGGTATCCGATGCGCTCCTATCCCTGCGACGTGCCGCTCGCCGCCGAGCCGGCCGCGGCGCTGCCACTCCTCGCGGACGCGGTGCGGCGCCGCGTCGATCCGGCCGGCGTGGCGGCGCGGCGGGCGCGGCTCGGCGAGGCGCACCGGGCCCAGCGCGAGACCTGGGCCCGCGCCGCGGCGGCGGAGGCCGGGCGCACGCCGATCGGCTTCCAGTGGGCGTCCCACTGCATCGGCGAGGTGCTGGGGGCCGACACGATCGTCGTCAACGAGTATCCCCTGGATCTCCGGCACGCGCCGCCGCCCGGCCCCGGGACCTGCTTCGGGTCGCCCCACTCCGGCGGGCTCGGCTGGGGGCTGGGCGCCGCGCTCGGCGCGAAGCTCGGCGCGCCGGAGAAGACCGTCATCGCCACGGTCGGCGACGGCGCGTACATCTTCGGGGCGCCGACGGCCGCGCACCTGACGTCGGCGCTCCACAAGCTCCCGTTCCTGACGGTGATCTTCAACAATGCCGCGTGGGAGGCCGTCGAGCGCGCCACGCGCTCCGTGCACCCCGACGGCTGGGCGGCGACGACCGCGACCTTCCCCCTGACCGCGCTCTCGGCGGCCGCCCGCTACGAGGAGATCGTGCGAAGCTTCGGCGGGCACGGCGAGCGGGTCGAGGATCCGGCCGAGCTGCCGGGGGCGCTCCGTCGCGGGCTCCGGGCGGTCCGCGAGGAAGGCCGCCAGGCCGTCCTCAACGTGATCTGCCGGCGCCAGTCCGGCTCGCCCAAGGGGTGATCGTCCCGCCAGCACGCGTCCGGTCGTCGTGATGCGTCCCGCGATGGAACAAGCGACCGGGTTCTCGCGGTCGGACCTCGAGACGAGCCTCCGATTCCTGGCGCGGGTGCCGGCATTCCTGCGTCACCCGTTCTCCGACGGCGAGGCGCGGGCGCTCGTGCGCGGGCGAGTGGCAGTGCGGGAGGCCGCGTTCCTGGACGTCGTCCGGCGCGCGGTGTACGAACAGGCGGACAGCCATCCGGCGTTCGATCCCCTGGACGAGGGAGCGATCTGCGACGCCTTCCTCGAGTCGATCGCCGGCCTCTCGCCGGCGGGACGCGTCACGGCCCTTCGCTCGCGGGCCGAGGGCTTGCCGCGGGTCGAACGGCGACCGCCCCTGACGACGGACACCGGGAAGATCCTCCACGTCCATCAGCAGGGAGCGCTGACCGTCAGTGACGCGGACTCCGGCGCCGGCGGGTCCGGTCGCCTCTGACGAGGGCTAGCCGACCGACCCCTCAGCGGGCCGGCACGCTGGCTCGCCGAGACCCGGGCTTCGGTCGCTTCCCGACCCTATCTTCGCACTTGACCAGATCGTCGCCCCGCGTGCTAATGCGGGCTTCAGAGGCGTCGAACTCTCAGGAGGTGCGAGCATGGCGGCTCCCACGAAGGCGAGGACGATCAGGCGGGCCCAGAGTCCGACCGTGACGGCGACGAAGGCCACGCTCCCGTACACCGGCAAGGAGTTCCTCCAGAGCCTCGACGACGGGCGGGAGGTCTGGATCTACGGCGAGCGCGTGAAGAACGTCGCGGCGCACCCGGCGTTCCAGAACTGCGCCCGCATGCTGGCCCGGCTCTACGACGCGCTCCACGACGACCACGGGAGCGGCAAGCACGTCCTCACCGAGCCCACTGAGACGGGCGGGTTCACGCACCGCTACTTCCGGGCCCCCACGACGGTGGAGGAGCAGGTCGCGGGGCGCGACGCGATCGCCGCGTGGGCTCGCGTCACCTACGGCTGGCTCGGACGCTCGCCGGACTACAAGGCGGCGTTCCTGGGGACGCTCGGGGCGAACGCCGACTTCTACGCCCCGTACCAGGCGAACGCCCGGCGCTGGTACCGGTACTCGCTGGAGCGCGTTCCGTTCATCAACCACGCGATCATCCATCCGCCGGTCGACCGCAACATGGCGCCCGGCGCGCCGGGCGGCCCCACCGACGTCTACGCGCGCGTCACCAAGGAGACGGACGCCGGCATCTACGTGTCCGGCGCCAAGGTGGTCGCGACCGGTTCGGCGCTGACGCACTTCACCTTCGTCGCCCACCACGGGCTCATCCCGGTGCAGGGCAAGAACTTCGCGGTCGTGTTCATGGTGCCGACGAACGCGAAGGGCGTGAAGCTCATCTGCCGGGTCTCGAACGAGCTGCGGGCGGCCGTGCTGGGGAGCCCGTTCGACTACCCGCTGTCCAGCCGGCTCGACGAGAACGACGCCATCTTCGTCATGGACAACGTCTTCGTGCCCTGGGAGGACGTGTTCGTGTACGCCGACGTCGAGAAGGCCAACAACTTCTTCCCGCGCACCGGGTTCCTGCCCCGCGCGCTCATCCACGGCTGCACGCGCCTCGCGGTGAAGCTCGACTTCATCACCGGACTCCTGATCAAGGCGACGGAGGTCACCGGCGCCCGGTCCTTCCGGGGCGTCGAGGCGAACATCGGCGAGGTCATCGCCTGGCGCAACATGATCTGGGGGCTGTCCGACGCGATGGCGAAGACGGCCGACCCGTGGACGGGCGGCTGCGTCCTGCCCGGCATGGAGCCGGCGGCCGCCTATCAGGTGCTGGCGCCCGAGGCATACGTCCAGGTCAAGAACCTCATCGAGAAGACCGTGGCGAGCGGGCTCATCTACCTGAACTCGCACGCGAAGGACTTCAAGTCGCCGGACCTCCGGAAGTACCTCGACCTCTACCTCCGCGGGTCGGGCGGCGTCGACGCGATCGAGCGGGTCAAGCTCATGAAGCTTCTGTGGGACGCAGTCGGGACCGAGTTCGGCGGCCGTCACGAGCTGTACGAGATCAACTACTCGGGCAGCCACGAGGAGATCCGGCGCTACGCCCTGTTCGGCGCCCTCGCCTCCGGCCAGTACGACCGCTGGAAGCAGTTCGCCGAGTCGTGCATGGCGGAGTACGATCTCGACGGCTGGAAGGCCAAAGACCTGGTCAACACCGGCGGGCTCAGCGCGCTGCGCTGATGCCGCGCGCGTTCGACGACCGCGTCTTCCGGGCGGCGCTCGGCCGCTTCGCCACGGGCGTGATCGTCCTCACGACGGGCCCGCGGCGCCGGCCCCACGCGATGACCGCCAACGCGTTCATGTCGGGCTCGCTCGCCCCGCCGCTCGTGGTCGTGTCCGTGGGGAGGAAGGCCCGCATGCACGCGCGGCTGGCGACCGCGCGGCGGTTCGGCGTCAGCATCCTCGACCAGGCGCAGGAGCCCGCCAGCCGGCACTTCGCCGGTCAGGCGGTCGCGGGGTTCGCCCCCGCCTTCGGGGAGCTCGACGGGGTACCGGTGCTCGCCCACGCCGCGGTCGTCATCGCGGCCCGGATCAAGCACCGCTACGGCTGCGGCGACCACACGCTCTACGTCGGCGAGGTCCAGAAGCTGGCGGTCACCGACCCGGCGACGCCGCTCCTCTTCTACGCGGGTAAGTACGCATGGCTCGAGGCGCCGCCCGAGCCCGAGGACGGGCGCGCCGAGCCCTACCCCTCGTTCTTCTGACGCGGCTACCCTGCGGGCCGGCGGGCGCCACGAGCCCGGGCTCGCTGCGGGCGGTGGCCGCTCCCCTCATCGCGACACGACGTCGATTCGCGCGGAGTCGATCATCCGCTCGACGGCCTCCCGGTACTTGGGGAAGTAGTGAGCCCGGGTCCCCGAGTAGACGATGAGATAGAGGTGACCGGCGAGCACCGTTCCGGCCGCCAGTCCCTGCTCGTCGAGGCCGTTCGAGTCGACGTACGAGAAGTCGAAGCCGAAGCCGTCGGCTTGACCGAAACGACGCGGCCGGAGGCCCGTGGCCTCCAGCTGCTGGAAGCCCGGATACGCGCCGAGCCAGTCGATCACGAGCTCCATCGCGTCGCCCGATGTCATTGCCGACCGGAAGACGGCCGGTCGGGCGCCTTTCGCCCCGGGAAGTGCCTCGCCGTCGGCCAGCTCCTCGAGGAAGACGACTCGCTGGAGGGGCAGGCCATCGACCGTCCATGCCGTCAGCCTTCCCAGGGCGATGGCGCTCCAGGGGACCTGCGGATCGACGGAGAGGCGGCCGACCGAGGCTCGAGGGGGGCCGACGAGCCGGTACGGAGAGCAGGCGGTCGCCAGGAGGAGCAGCGCCGAGAATCCGATGAGCCGTTTCATGGCATCTCCCGCTCGGGCCGGGCCAGGTAGGACTCGATCATCCGCCGATCCTCGGCGTCCGGACGTTCCTCGAGATATCGCGTGAAGGCGGCCCGGGCCAGGCTCGCCTCGCCGCGCCGCATGTGTACGAGCCCGAGCGAGCGATGGGCCTCCGCGGGGGCCTGCCCGGTCGCGAGGGCGAGCGTCAGTGCGGCGACCGCGCGGGCGTCGTCGTCAGGCTCACCGCGCAGGCGGTAGATCTCGCCCCGGAAGGACTGGACGACGGCGGCGTCGGCGCCTGAGGCGAGCAGGCGGTCGGCGAGAAGCAGGCTCGCGCCGAACTCGCGGCGGCGCAGCTCGTCGCGCAGGAATCCACCGAGGAAAGGGGCCATCGCCCGCCGATGAGAGTCCGTGGGAGCGGCGCCCTTCGGCGCCCCGGCCCGCCGCGCCTCGGCGACGGCCGCGCGGGCGACGGCCAGCCGCTCCGCGGTGGGTGGATGCGCCGCGGTGAAACCCGCCGCGCGATCCGGCCCCGCCGCCGACTCCTCGGCCAGCCACGCCTCGAGAAATGTCTCCGCGTCGCGCGCTTCGTATCCCGCTCGGCTCATGAGGTCCAGCGCGACCTCGTCGGCCTCGCGCTCCTGCGCTCGGGAGACGGCGGGGGCGCCAAGCCACGCGACGGACCCCAGGCCGCCGGCGTCGAGGATGCGGCCCATGCGGGCCCGGTACCAGAGATCGCGCCATTGCTGGATCCCGTGACGCCGCAGATAGTGCGCGACCTCGTGCGAGAGGACGTAGGCGAGTTGGGCCTCGTTCTCGGTCCGGAGCAGGAGTCCCGTGTACAGGAGCAAGGCGCCATTGGGGGCCATGGCCGCGTTGGCTCGAGCGGTCCGGACCACGTAGACGCGCACCTGGTCGCAGCGAGGGCCCGCCACGCGGCAGGTAACTGCGGTCACGTGGGCGGTGAGAGGGCTGTCGCGGATCAGGAGCGCGGAGGTCCGGAGCTCCGCCTCCATCCGGTCCGCCTCCATCCACAGGCCTCCCTCGTCGCTCCCCGCGGCGGGCCTCCAGCTCGCCGCGCTTATCCCGGCCGGCGGTGCCTCCACGGGGCCGGCGCCGCTGATCGCGCAGGACGTGATCACGGGGAGAGCCAGGACGAGACCGAGAGCAAGGCGGAGCGTGGTCATCGAGGCAGATCCTTCAGCAGGGTCTGGACGGCCGTCCGCGCGGGCGGTAGCTGCCGGAGGTCGCCGCCGCCTTGCCGGCTGAAGCTGCGCATCCAGACGAGATCGCCCGTGCGGAGGTCCACGAGCGAGGCGGCGCCGACCTGGCGGCCGGGGGGAGGCGTCACGATCCCGAGCGTGACGGTGGCGATCAGGGCCGAGCCGACGACGCCCGCGCTCTGGTAGCTGTCGTCGAAGCTCACGAACAGGGCGTAGTCAGCGCCGTACTCTTCGCGGAGGCTCTGCGCGGCGTTGCCCAGCGTCCAGTCGAGTCCGTCCGTCTTGGTCGGCAGGCGGAACTGCCCGGCTTGCTGGAGCTGAGCCACCCGGAACACGACGCGATGGAGCCTCACCAGCTGATCGTGGGACCGGCTCCGGGAGGCGTCGCCGGAGGCCGCGTAGGACGCCGGCTCGGCGCCACGGGTGCGAAGCTCGTCCACGATCGCGGTCCGGACGTGCTGGAGCCCCGCTGCGGACCATTCCGCCTGCGGCTGGCGGACGCCGACGACATCCAGGATCCAGAGCCGCACCTCGGGCTCGATGACCACCACCTTGGCCCCCGTCACCCGCACGGGGGGACCCTCCGGGCGTGTCGCGCTGTGCCCGATCGCCATGCAGCCCGACAGGGCGATCGCCACGGCGAGGAGAGCCAGCCGGATCCGCGTGCGGCGGGACGGCGCCGTCGTCGCCGCCGCGCGCGCGCCGTGTCCGTCGGTTGCTCGGAGCACTGGAGCGGCCATGGGCATCTCGTTCATCTCCCGCCCTTTCGTCGCGGCCTTTCCGCAGCTCGGCGCCTCGTTGCCGGCGCCGGGGTGCCGCACACCGGACCCGACCTGGCTGCAGCGCAACCGCGGTGCCAAGGGGCGATGCAAGGTTATTCAGGCACTTGCGGATCGGGAGCGCTTCGAACGGCTGTCCTGGTGGGGGAAAGCTCGTCGGCCCACGGGGCACCATGACGGGCCCGAGGGCCCTTCAGGCGAGTGAGGAGACGCGGACCGGAAGCGGCGGACGCCCATAACGCGGTGGGATTGGTGGTCACTACCCCTGGGCCGATAATGGGGGCCATGGACATCGAGACCGCGGCGCCGCCCCTGCCTCCGTCGACATCCGGCCGGCCCGAGCTGACCCTCGACGACCGCTACCTCCGGGAGAGGGGGCGCGTCTACCTCTCCGGGATGCAGGCCCTGGTGCGCCTGCCGATCGACCAGAGCCGCCGGGACCGGCGGGCGGGCCTCCGCATCGGGACGTTCGTCAGCGGGTATCCGGGGTCGCCGCTCGGAGGCTACGACCTCGCCCTCCGCCAGGCCCGCGCGATCCTCGAGCAGCACGACGTCCGCCACGTGCCGGGGGCGAACGAGGAGCTCGCCGCGACCGCGCTCTCGGGCACCCAGATGCTCGACCGCTATCCGCACTCGCGCTACGACGGGGTGGTGGGCCTCTGGTATGGGAAGGGCCCCGGCGTCGACCGGAGCGGCGACGCCCTGAAGCACGGCAACTTCGCCGGGACGAGCCGCCACGGCGCCGTCGTGGTGCTCTCGGGCGAGGACCACGAGGCGAAGAGCTCGACGATGCCCTACCAGGACGACTACGCCTTCGTGGGGCACGGCATGCCGATCCTCTACCCGGCGTCGACGGGGGAGTTCCTCACGCTCGGCCTCCACGCGATCGCGCTCTCGCGCTTCTCGGGCTGCTGGGTGGCGATGAAGCTCGTCGGGCAGCTCGCCGACGGCGGGGAGACGGTCCACGTCTCGCCCGACGATCCCGGGATCGTGGTGCCGGCGCTTCTCATCGACGGGAAGCCGTTCCGGAAGTCGACGGACTTCACCTTCTTCCCGGGGCTCAACATCGAGACGGAGCGCCAGCTCTACTACGAGCGCCACCGGGCCGTGCTGGCGTACGCGCGGGCGAACAGTCTCACCGGGGCGGAGATCGGCGCCCTCGGGGACCGCATGGGCCTGGTGACGGCGGGCAAGTCCTACGCCGACCTCCGTCAGGCCCTCCTCGACCTCGGTCTCGACGAGGCCGCGCTCCGGCGCCTCGGAGTGCGCCTGCTTCGGGTCGGGCTGATCTACCCGCTCGACGCCGACGCGGTGCGCGCCTTCGCCGGTGAGCTCGACGAGGTCGTGGTGGTCGAGGAGAAGCGCGGCTTCCTCGAGGGGCAGGTGAAGGAGGCGCTCGCCGGGCTCGGGCGGGCCGTCCGGATCCTCGGCAAGGCCGACGAGACCGGCGCGCCCCTGTTCCCGATCCAGGGGGGCATGGACTCCGACGTGGTGGCCGGGCGGCTGGGCCCCCGCCTCCTCCGTCTCGCCGGGGGCCAGCCTGATCTGGCGGGGCGGATCCGGAGCCGTCTCGACGCGATGGCGGCGGTCCGCGCGCGGCCCCACGAGGCGCACCCCGGCCGGACGCCGAACTACTGCTCCGGATGCCCTCACAACGTCGGCACGCGGCTCCTGCCGGGGGAGCTCGCGTGGGGCAGCCCCGGCTGCCATTCGTTCGCGTCGATCATCGAGCAGCCGGAGCGGCACATCGTCTCGATGACCCAGCTGGGCGGCGAGGGGCTGCCGTGGATCGGGCTCGCGCCGTACACCGACCGGCCGCATCTCGTGCAGAACGTCGGCGACGGCTCGCTGTTCCACTCCTCGTACCTGAACATCCGGTTCTGCGTCGCGGCGGGCGCCAACATCACGTTCAAGGTCCTCTACAACGGCTTCGTCGCGAACACCGGCGCCCAGGAGATGGTGGGTGGGAAGCCGGTGCCCGAGCTGACGCGGATGCTCGAGCTCGAGGGCGTGCGGACGACGGTGGTCCTGACCAAGGATCCCGACGCGTATCGCGGCGTTGAGCTCGCCGCCAACGCCCGCGTGGAGGCCGTCGAGCGGCAGGAGGCCGTCCTGCGGGAGCTCGCGGCCACCCCCGGCGTCACGGTGCTGATCCACGACGGCGTCTGCGCCAACGAGCGCCGGCGCCGGCAGAAGCGCCGCCAGCTGCCGACGTCGAACCGCTTCGTCGTGATCAACGAGGAGGTCTGCGAGGGCTGCGGGCACTGCGGCGCGCTGACGAACTGCATGTCGCTCCACCGGGCCGATACCGAGCTCGGGCCAAAGACCCGGATCCACGCGTCGTCCTGCAACCAGGACCTCTCGTGCCTGGGCGGGGACTGTCCCTCGTTCGTGACGGTCGAGACGGAGCCCGGGACGGGCTACCGGAAGCCGGCGGCCCCCGTCCTCCCGGCCGACGCGGTGCCGGAGCCGGCCGGGCGCGTCGGGCTCGAGCGGCCGTACCACGTCTATCTCCCCGGGGTCGGGGGGACCGGCGTGATCACGATGAACGCGCTCCTCAGCTGGGCGGCGCTGATCGACGGCCGCCACGTCCTGAGCTACGACCAGACGGGGGCGGCCCAGAAGTGGGGGCCGGTCCTCTCGAGCCTCATCCTCGCGTCGCACGAGCAGGAGGTGGCCGCGAACAAGGTCGGGCTCGGCCGGGCCGATCTCTACCTGGCGTTCGACCTCCTGGCGGCCGGGACCCGCGTGAACCTCGAGCGCTGCGACCCGGCGCGCACGGCGGCGGTCGTGAACACGTCGGTCCTGCCGAGCGGCGAGATGGTGCGCAACGTCGACTTCACGCCGCCCGTCGAGGCGATCCGGGCCGAGATCGACCGCGTCACGCGCGCCGACGCCCGCGTCGCGGTCGACGCGCGGCGCCTGGCCGAGGGCCTGTTCGGCGATTTCATGGCGACCAACATGCTCGTCCTGGGCGTGGCCTACCAGGCGGGGCTCCTGCCGCTCTCGGGGGCGGCGATCGAGCACGCCGTCCGGCTGAACGGCGTCGCGGTCGACCAGAGTCTCCAGGCCTTCCGCTACGGCCGGCTCTGGATCGCCGACCCGGAGCGGGTGCGGCCCCTCGTCGAGCCGCCGGCGCGGTCGTTCGAGTCGGAGCGCGCGGCGGCGCTGGGACGGCTCGGCGGCCGGGACGCGACCGCCTACGTGTCGCTCCTCGACCGCTGCGGGCACCTCGACGCGGAGGCGCGGCGGCTGCTGGCCCTCCGCGTCGGCGAGCTGATCGACTATCAGGACGCGCGCTACGCCGCGGCGTACGTGGAGTTCGTGCTGGAGGCGGCGGCGCGAGAGGAGGCCATGG
>DATBGA010000071.1:0-20518 GCA_036558225.1 Candidatus Methylomirabilota bacterium
AGGCCGCCCAGCGCGCCCAGCGCCTGGTGCGCGAGCTCCTGACCATGGCCAAGCCCCGGCCGCCGACGTTCGAGGCCGTCGACCTGAATGCGCTGATCAAGCAGACGATGGACCTCGAACGGCCCCAGTGCTCCGTGGCCGGGATCAAGCTCGCCGGGGATTTCGAGGCCGGCCTGCCCCGCGTCACCGCCGACCCGCATCGTCTCGGCCAGGTGCTCATGAACCTCCTCGCGAACGCGCGGCAGGCGATGGAGGCCGCGGACAAAGGCCGGAACCTCACCGTGCGCACGCGCCGGCGCGGGGAGATGGTCGAGATCCAGGTCGTCGACGACGGCCCCGGCATTCCGTCCGAGGTAAAGGCGAAGATCTTCGACTGGTTCTTCACCACCAAGCCGCCCGGCGAGGGCACGGGGCTCGGCCTCGCGGTCTCCCGCGAGATCCTGCAGACGCACGGGGGAAACCTGCGCCTCGACGACACGCCGGGAGGCGGCGCGACGTTCGTCCTCGACATCCCGCGGGAGCGCCCGGGAACCTAGCAGCGCCCCGAGCGGGCGCGGACGCCGTCCCGCGGCGGCCGCGAACCGGCCTCGGGTACAATGCGCGCGATGCGCCTCCTGTGGACCCTGCTCGGGGCCGGCCGGCTGCCCGAGGCGTCGCGGTCCAAGCTCAGGGTCGTGGGCCTCCTCTACTTCATCGAGGGCAGCCCGGTCGGCGTCCTGTGGGAGGTGCTGCCGGTCTACCTCCGCCTCCACGGTACCTCGCTGCGCGCCATCGGCGCGCTGCGGCTCCTCGAGCTGCCGTTCTCCCTGAAGTTCCTCTGGTCGCCCCTCGTCCAGCGCTACGGCGACCGGCGCACGTGGGTCACGGGGGCGATGCTCGTGGTGGCGCTCGTCCTCGCGCTCTTCCCCATGGCCGATCCCGTCAGCAACCTGCGACTCCTCTTCGCGCTCGTCCTAGTGCTCGCGATCGCCTCCGCCACCCAGGACATGGCGATCGACGCCTACACAGTCGCGCTGGTGGGCCGCGAGGAGGAGGGGGCCGCCAACGGCATCCGCGCCTCGGCCTACCGCGTGGCGCTCGTCCTGATCGGCAGCGGGATGGTCGCGCTCGCCTACTGGCTGTCATGGAACGTCCTCTTCGGTGCCATCGCGGTGGTGATCGCCGCGCTCGGCCTCGCGGTTCGGTGGGTCCCGCGCCTCGACGTCCCGGTCGAGGCCCGGCAGAACTGGCTCGCGCCCTTCGCGGGCTGGATCGGCACCTGGCGCGCCGTCCCGCTCGTCCTCTTCGTCCTCACCTACAAGCTGGGCGAGTTCGCGATCGGCCCCATGGTCAAGCCCTTCTGGGTGGACAGCGGGCGCTCGCTCCTCGAGATCGGCCTGGTCCCGACAGCGCTCGGCATCGGGCTCTCGATCGCCGGAGCGCTGGCGGGGGGCGCCTTCATGCAGCGCCGCGGCACCCTGACGGCCCTGTGGGCGCTCGGCCTGCCCCAGGCGATCTCGAACCTGGGCTACGCCGCCGTCGCCCTGTGGGGGCTCCCCTGGCCGGCCCTCTACGCGGCGTCCATGATCGACTCGTTCTCGGGCGGGCTCGGGACCGCCGCGTTCCTGGGATTCTTCCTGGCCGTCTGCGATCCGGAGCGAGCCACGCTCCAGTACGCGTTCCTCTCGTCGCTCTTCTCGCTCACGGGCCGCCTCGCGGGCGCGGTCAGTGGGATCGGCACCGAGCGGTGGGGCTACGGCCCGTACTTCGCCCTCACCTTCCTCGCGTCCCTCCCGGGTCTCCTCCTCGTCCCGCTCGTCGCGTCCTGGCTGCCGGCGCGGGCCGACCGCCCGCCAGCGTCATGAGCGGAGGCGCGGGGGAGCTCCTCGCGCTCGGGTTCGAGGGGACCGAGCTGCCGGACGCCGTCGCCGACCTCGCCGCCGACGAGGGGCTGGGCGGCATCGTGCTCTTCGCGCGGAACTGCCCGAGCCTGGACGCCGTCCTCACGCTGACCGCGGCCGCGCGCGGGCTGGGTCCCGACGTGCTGGTCCTCGTGGACCACGAGGGGGGCCGCGTCCACCGGCTCCCGCCGCCGTTCACGCGCTTCCCGCCGGCGGCGACGATCGGCCGGACGGGCAAGCCCGCGCTGGCCGCGCGGGTGGCCACGGCGATGGGGCGAGAGCTCCGCGCCGCCGGTTTCGATTCCGGGCTCACGCCGGTCCTCGACTGCCGCACCGACCCCGAAAGCACCGTCGTCGGCGACCGCGCGTACGCGGAGGACGCCGACCTCGTCGCGGCCTGCGGCACGGCGTTCGTCCGCGCGGCGCTGGCGGCGGGCCTCGTACCGGTGGCCAAGCACTTCCCGGGCCACGGGCGGACGTCCCTCGATTCCCACCTGGCCCTTCCCGAGGTGGACGTCGCCGCCGGCGAGCTCGAGCGAACCGAGCTGGTGCCGTTCCGCCAGGCGCTCGCGGCCGGCTGCCCGGCAGTCATGGTGGCCCACGTGCGATACCAGACCCTCGATCCGGAGTGGCCCGCCTCGCTGTCGGCCAGCGTCATCACGGGGCTGCTCCGCCGGCGGCTGGGCTTCTGCGGGCTCGTCCTCAGCGACGATCTCGAGATGGCGGCGGTCCGGGCCGGCTGGGGAGTCGGGAGCGCCGCCGCGCGATTCCTCGCGGCGGGCGGCGACCTCGCGCTCGTGTGCCGGGAGTCGGAGGCGCGCGACGAGGCGGTGGCCGCCGTCGGCCGGGCGCTCGACCGCGGCGCCGTGACCGCGAAGGCCGCCGCGGAGGCCCGCGGGCGCCGCGCGGCTCTCCGCCGATGGGTGGAGGCCACGGGGCCGCGGCCCGGCCTGGACGTCATCGGCTGCGCCGAGCACCGGGAGCTCCTGGCCGAGATCCTGGGACGCGCCCGCGACACCGGATCGCCGGGCGCGATCTGACGGGGCGCGCCGTCGATCGTCGGCCCACGGGGCGACAGATCTCCGGGCCCGAGTCGCGCGCCCGAGGCCAACAGGTGGCGAGAGCCCAGTGCCTTGGGCCCTTCGAGGCTCTGCCCACATGATCTGGTAGCGCGATTTTCTTTGCGGTCTGACGCGAGATCCTAGGTGTAACTTAGCGTCACGTCGGCCTTTCACGGACTCTGAGCTCGCTCCAGGAGGCGCATGCGACGCGTCGTCGTCACCGGTATGGGCGTGGTTTCACCCCTGGGCGTCGGCATCGACACCTTCTGGGACGGACTGATTCAGGGCCGGAACGGGGTGCGACGGATCACCCGGTTCGACCCCTCGCCCTATCCCGCCCAGATCGCCGGCGAGATCCCGGACTTCGATGCGGCCAACTACCTGCCCCGCCGCGACATCGTGCGGACCGATGTGTTCATCCACTATGCGCTCATCTCCGCGCAGGCGGCGCTCACCGATTCCAGCGTCAAGGTCGACGGTCAGAACGACCGGGTCGGCGTGTCGATCGGGACCGGGATGGGGGGGGTCCCGCTGCTCCTCAACTCGTGGAATCTGCTCCAGCGGGAGGGCATGGCGGCCGTCAGCGCCTACGCCCTCCCCGGCAGCCTCCCCAACATGGCAGCCGGGTGGGTCTCCATGCGAACGGGCGCGCGCGGGCCGATCTACAGCCCCACGACGGCCTGTGCGGCGAGCAGCCAGGCCATCGGCGACGCCTTCCGGGCGATCCAGCGCGGGGACGCCGACGTCATGCTGGCCGGAGGCACCGACGCGCTCATCCACCCCCTGGTCGTCGCGGGGTTCGCGTCGATCCACGCGCTCTCGACGCGGAACGACTCGCCCCAAACCGCGAGCCGCCCGTTCGACAAGGACCGTGACGGGTTCATCCTCGCGGAGGGCGCCGGGATGCTGGTCCTGGAGCTCCTGGAGGCGGCGCGGGCGAGGGGCGCCCGGATCTATGCCGAGCTGGTGGGATACGGGCTCTCGGCCGATGCCAACCACCCGACGGCCTCCTCGGCCGACGGACCGGCCCGGGCGATGCGGCTCGCCCTCGCGGACGCGAAGCTCGCCCCGGAGGCAGTCGAGTACGTCAACGCCCACGGGACGTCGACCCCGCTGAACGACCAGCACGAGACGGAGGCGATCAAGACCGTATTCGGCGAGCACGCCCGCCGCCTCGCGATCAGCTCCATCAAGTCGATGACGGGCCACCTCGTGGGGGCCGCCGGCGGCGTGGAGGCGATCGCAACGGCGCTCGCGCTGCACCACGGCATCCTGCCGCCCACGATCAATTACACGACCCCCGATCCCGCGTGCGACCTGGACTACGTGCCGAACCAGGCCCGTCGCGCTCCGATCCGGGTGGCGATGTCCAACTCGTTTGCGTTCGGCGGGACCAACTCGATCCTGGTCCTGAGCCGCGGGGAGGGATGAGTGCCGACGCAAGACGTCGCGGAAGGGCTCCGGGAGATCATGGCCGCACGCCTCGGACTGCCGCCCGAGCAGCTGGTGCCGCAGGCCCGGCTGGTCGAGGACCTCGGCCTCGATTCCCTCGACGCGGTCGAGCTCGCCATCTCCGTCGAGCGCAAGTTCGACATCGAGGTGCCCGAGGAGGAGCTGACGAAGCTCAAGACGGTGGCGGACATGGTGGCCCTGGTCGAGAGCCGCATGAAACAGGCGCCCGGGTGAGACGCCGGGTCGCCATCACCGGTCTCGGCGCCGTCACGCCGATCGGGATCGGCGTCAAGGCGTTCTGGCAGGGATTGCGCGAGGGGGCGCTCGGCGTCGGACCGATCACACGCTTCGATCCGGCGCCGTTCGCCTGCCGGGTCGCCGCCGAGGTCAAGGGCTTCGAGCCGGCGGGCGAGCGGCTCACCCCCGCGGGACGCTTCGCCCAGTTCGGCATGGCGGCGGCCCGCATGGCCTACACCGACGCCGGCCTGCCAGGCCTCCGGGCTGCCAGTGGCTTCGCGGTCTGCGTGGCGAGCGGCGCCAGCGCGGTGGCCGAGTTCCAGGAGGTCCTCGAGCGGCTACAGGGCCGAGCGATGCGCCGGCGCGACGCCTCCACCGTGGTCGAGAGCATCGGGCACGCCCTGACGAACTACGCGGCCGTCGAGCTCGGCCTGCAGGGCCAGACCATGACGCTCGGCTCCGGCTGCGCCTCCGGCGTGGACGCGATCCAGTGGGCGTGCGCGCAGATCGGCGCGGGGCGCATCGTGGGCGCCCTGGCCGGCGCCGCGGACGCGCCGCTGGCGACCTCGGTGCACGCGGCCTGGGGCAAACTCGGCTGGCTCTCCCGCTGGAGCGGCCCGCCGGCGCAGGCGCTGCGCCCCTACGACGCGCTGAGCGACGGCTCGGTCCTGGGCGAGGGCGCCGGCATGTACATCCTGGAGGATCTCGAGCACTCGCGCGCGCGGGGCGCCCGCGTCTACGCCGAAGTGCTGGGCTACGGCAACGGCACGGACGGGCTGGACCTCCGCACCGTCGATCCCGCGGGCGCGTCGCTCCAGGCGGCCATGCGCGGAGCCCTCGACGAGGCGCGGATGGACCCGGGCGAGCTGGACCACGTCAACGCCCACGGGGGCGGCGTGCCGCGGCACGACCGGGCGGAGACCGCGGCGTACCGGGCGGTGCTCGGCCGGCACGCGTACAGCGTCCCGGTGACCTCGATCAAGTCCATGATCGGCCAGCCGTTCGCGGCCGGCGGGTCCCTCCAGGTGGTGGCCGCGTGCTTCTCGCTGGCGGAGCAGTTCGTCCCCCCGACGATGAACCACGACATCCCTGCCCCCGGGTGCGACCTCGACTATGTGCCCGGCCGCGGCCGGGCCGCCCGGGTGAACCGCGTCCTGGTCACCTCGCGCGCCATCGGGCCCACGCATTCGGCGGTCATCCTCGGCCGCCCGGAAGACAACTGAGCCCCCGCATGACGCCCATCGTCGGCCTCTTCCTGGTCGCGCTGATCGAGGTCGCTCTGGCGGTCCTGGTCTGGATGCGGAACCCGGGGCGCTCGGTCAACCGCTGGTTCGCCGCGTTCGCGACGACTCTCGCGGTGTGGGGCACGCTGGTCGGGATCCGGCGCAGCCTGGGCGATCCAACGGTCGTCCTCGCCGTGGTGCGGGTGCTCTGGGCGACGGCGGCGCTCGTTCCGGTGACCTTCGCCCAGTTCGCGGTGGCGTTCCCGCGGCCGGCGGCGCGGCGGCCGGCCCTGGCCCAGGTGGTCACCTTCCTCGGCCTGTTCATGTCGGGGCTGTCCTTCTCGCCCTGGATCGTCGCGGACGTGCGCGTCGAGGAAGCCAGCTACCTGCAGCCGGTGTACGGACCGGCGTTCCGGCTGCTCGGAGCGTACATGATCCTGTGCTCCGCCTGGGCCCTCGCCCATCTGGCGGGCAAGCTCCGGCACACGACGGGCTTTCCCCGCGCCCAGCTCCACTACGTCTTCCTGGGGGCCGGGCTGACGGCCGCCGGCTCCCTCACGCTCGGCGTCGTCGTGCCGCTCGTCACCGGATCCTCGCGGCTCGGCGTGTACGGCCCCTACTTCACGCTGCTCTGGCTCGGCTTCACCGCCCACTCGATCGTGCGCCACCGGCTCATGGACGTGCGGGTCGTCATCAGCCGGTCCGTGGCCTACGCCGCGGGCTGGCTGCTCACGGCGTCCTTGCTGGTCGGCGGCGAGGTCCTGCTCGACACGCTCTTTCCCGCGGCGAATCCAACGCTCTCCCCTGGCGGCGCCGTCCTGCTGGGCCTGGCCGCCTCCGCCCTGTTCCTCGGGTTCGCGCCGCGCATGCGTCGCCTCGCCGACCGGTACCTCTACCGGCCCGCCTACGACGCGCGCGCCCTCGTCCGCGAGGGAAGCCGGGCCATGGGAACCTTCGCCGACCCCGCGCGTGTGGCGACCGCGATGGCGGATCTGATCGACCGCGCCCTCCACCTCGAGAGCCTCGTCATCCTCGTGCGGCTCCGCGACCGCGACGCCTTCGCGCCCATCGTGACCCGGCACGTCGATCCGGCCGCGGCGTGGCCCGCGGAGCTGGTCTCCGGGGCGAGCCCGCTCGCCCGGGAGCTGTCCGACGGGGCGGTCGCGCTCGTCCGGGACCACGTCGGAGCCCGGCCCGGCGTCGCGGACCCCCAGGCCATGCTGCAGGAGCTCCGGGACTGGGGCGCCGAGGTCGCGGTGCCGGTCCGGGACGGCCGCCTGATGGGGATCATCCTCGTCGGCCCCAAGCTCTCCGGCGACTCATTCTTCGGCGACGAGCTCGACCTCCTGGAGACGCTGGCCAGCGAGCTCGCCATCGGGCTCAAGAACGCGCAGCTCTACCACGAGATCGTGTCGATCAAGGAGTACAACGAGCGCATCCTCGGCCGCATGGACTCGGGCGTCATCGCCGCCCGGGAGGACGGTGTCGTCACCACGCTCAACCCGGCGGCCGAGCGCATCCTCGGCATCGAGGCTGCCCGCGTGGTGGGCCGGTCCCTCGACGTGCTGGATCCCGCGATCCGCGCGGTGCTCCGGTCGAGCCTCGTCGAGCAGTCGGAGTCGGAGACCGAGGTCACGGTCAGCCTTCCCGAGGGGCGGGTTCTGCCCCTGGTGGTCCACACGTCCGCCCTTCACGACCACAAGGGCGCGGTCAGCGGGGCGATCGCGGTCCTCAACGACCACTCCCGGCTCAAGGCGCTCGAGGAGGACAAGCGGCGCACCGACCGCCTCTCGGCCTTGGGCGCGATGGCGACGGGCATCGCCCACGAGATCCGGAACCCGCTGGTGGCGATCAAGACGTTCGCGGAGCTCCTCCCCGAGCGGGCCGACGACCACGAGTTCCGCTCGACCTTCGCGAAGGTCGCGGTGAAGGAGATCCATCGCATCGAGCAGCTCCTCGGCCGGCTCCGGGCCCTCGCGGTGCCCACCGCGTTCCCGCTGCGGCCGCTCGATCTCCACGTGCCGCTCGCGGAGACGCTCGACCTGCTTCGCGGCGAGGCGGACCGCCGGCGGGTCCGCTCCGTGGTCGAGGTCGAGCATGACCTGCCGTCGGTCCTGGGTGAGCTCGATCAGCTCAAGCAGCTCTTCCTGAACCTGTTCCTGAACGGCCTGGAGGCCATGACCGCGGGTGGGACGCTGACGGTGACCGTCCGGGCCGACCGCGAGCGCGCGGACCGCGGCCTGGTCACGGTCCGGGTCACCGACACCGGGCCCGGGATCCCGCGCGAGGACCTCGCCCGGGTGTTCGAGCCGTTCTTCACCACGAAGTCCAGCGGCACGGGCCTCGGGCTCGCGATCTGCCGCAGCATCGCCGACGCGCACCGGGCGGCGCTCTGGGCGGACCCCGGGCCGGCCGGGCTCGGCACGACCTTCGTCGTGCAATTCCCCGCGCTCGTCGGCTCCGTCGCCGAGACCATGCGGCCCGAGCTGGCGCGATGAAGACGGTCCGTGTCCTCTCGCGCGACGCCGCCCTCGCGGCGCGCCTGCGCCGGCTCCTGAACGGCGACCTCGACCTCGGGACCGGCGGATCCCTGTCGCACGCTCTCGAGCCGGGCCCCGCCGGCCAGGCCGACGTCCTGCTCCTGGACCTCGGATCGGCCAAGATCGACCCCGACGAGCTGGCGGCGGCGACGGCCAGCGCGCCACGGCCGTTCCTGGTCGCGCTCCTGGCGCCGGACCTCCCGGTTTCGCCGCTCGCGGACCGATGCGACCTCGCGCTGCCGCGCGACCTGCCGGACGCGGCGCTCCAGCTCGCGATCGAGCAGGGCGTGCGCATGCGACGCCTCGAGCTCGAGGTCGCCTCGCTCCGGCGCGAACGGACGCGGCGCGAGACGGCGGCGCCCCCCGCGGCGAACGGCCACGGAAGCACGGCGGCGCTGGGGACTGTGCTGAAGGAGCTCGGCAAGCTCCTCGCCGCGCACTTCGACATCGAGCGTGTCGTCGAGTTCTTCCTGGACGCGATCACCGAGCTCGTGCGGCCGGGGCGAGCGGCGCTCCTGCTCGTGGACGACGAGCACCGGTACCGGGCGCGCGGCTTCCGCGGGCTGGACCCCGATCTGGCCGAGCGGCTCCGCCTGGAGAGCGGCGAGGGGCTGGTCGACTGGTTCCGCCAGCACGTGCGGCTGGCCGCCCGGAGCGAGCTCGAGCGGGAGCCGGACTGGCTCCAGGCGGCCCGAGAGCTCGCGCTCCTTGGAGGCGAGGTCGCGGTGCCGCTGTGGGTCCAGGCCAAGCTGGTCGGGATCCTCGTGCTCGGGCCACGGGTCACCGGACAGCCCTACGGCACGGAGGACCTGGAGCGGCTCTTCACGCTGGCCAGCCAGGTCGCGATGGCGGTCGAGGACATCGCGCTGTTCAACACCGTCCGGGCCCAGCACGGCTTCATCGAGCAGGTCCTGACCCACCTCCAGCAGGGCGCGATCACCATCGACACCGCCGGGCGCGTGACCCGGTTCAACCGGCGGGCGGAGCAGATCCTCGAGCTGTCGCTCGGCGACGTCCTGGGGCAGGACCTCCGGACGCTGCCCTCGCCGCTCGGCGACCTGCTCTACGAAACCATGCGGGGCGGCCGGGAGCTCCGGCTGTCCGAGGTGGAGCTGACCCGCCACCAGGCCACGCTCGAGGTCAGCACCTCGCGGATCCTCGACGCGGCGGGAGCCCCGTGCGGCGCCGTCATGCTTCTGGACGACCCCACGCCGCGCCACAAGCTTACCCGGGAGCGCCAGGCGAGCCAGACTCTCGACCTCCTCAACCGCGTGCTCCTGCGCCTGACGGACGAGATCAAGAACCCCCTCGTGTCGATCTACACGTTCCTCGAGCTGCTCCCGCACCGGTACGAGGACACCGAGTTCCGGGAGACGTTCCTCTCGGTCGTCGGCAAGGACACTCAGCGCCTCATCTCCCTGGTGGACAAGCTCATCACGCTGGCCGGAGACCGCGACTACAAGGTGGACTTCTGCGACCTCCGGCAGGTGCTCTACGACGCGCTGGACGAGCTCTCGGTCCGCCTGGAGCGGTCGAACGGGCCGCGCGACGCCGCCCTGTTCCTGCTCCAGGTCCCGGAGCGCACCGACCAGCTGACCGCGATCCTCTATGCGCCGCAGGAGGGGCTCATCGTCAAGATCGACCGCGAGCAGCTGGGCAAGGCGATCGGCTACCTGGTCCGGTTCCTCGCCAACCGCATCGACGCCGACGGCCGCGTGGCCATTCACCTGCAGACCGCTCCGGACGACCCCGGCCGGGTGCGCCTGATGCTCACGGGGCGCCCCGCCCACCTCTCGACCCTCGAGCGGGAGCACCTGTTCAGCCCGCTCGCGATCGCCTCGGACAAGCTGCTCGACGTCGGTCCTGGCGTGACCCAGAAGATCGTCGAGGCCCATGGCGGGACCTTGACGCTCGGCGGCCAGGAGGGCGAGATCCGCTTCGTCCTGACGCTGCCACGAACGCACCAGTGAGCGGGGTCGCCGACCCCGCACGGAGCCCGGCATGACCGAGCCGCGCGTACTGGTCGTGGACGACGAGGAGGGCCCGCGCGAGGCCATCCGCATGATCCTCAAGCCGCGCTACCAGGTCTTCACGGCCGGGAGCGGCGAGGAGGTGCTGGCGGCCCTGCCTCAGCTCCGGCCCGACCTGATCTTCATGGACGTGAAGATGCCGCGGATGGACGGCGTCCAGCTCCTCGAGCGCGTGAAGGCGATCGACGCCGGCGTGGAAGTCGTCATGATCACCGCCTACGCGTCGCTCGACACGGTGCAGCGGGCGATGCGGTTCGGCGCGATGGACTACCTGGTGAAGCCCTTCGCGCCCCGGGAGCTCCAGGACGCCGCGGAGCGGGCCCTCGCGCGCCGGCGGCAGCGCATGGAAGGGCCGGGCGGCGCGCTCGCGCCCCTGATCGGCAAGATGCGCGACCTCGCCCAGCAACGGGATCCCGAGCAGGGCGGCGACCTCGCCGGGCTCCTGCGCGCGATGCTCCACGAGGCCCAGCGCGTCACCGGCGCCGAAGCGGCGTCGTTCCTGGGTACGGAGCCGGCCACGATCGTGCACTCGGACCTGCCAGACGACGCGGGCCACGCCGTGGCCGCCGCCTGGCGCCCGGCGCTCCACGGCGTCCGGGAGCCGGTCGGCACCAAGGCCGGGCTCGCCCGGCCGCTGCCGTGGCCGGCCGAGCTCGACGCCCTCGGCTTCGAGGCGGCCATGGTCGTGCCGGCGGTGGACGAGGGACTGCCCCGCGTGCTGGCTCACCTCGCCCTCTACCACCGCCGGACCCCGACGTCGGGCGGCGCGGACCTCGGGGCCCTCCGGCCCGTGACGGACCTGATGGTCACGGCCGTGCGCACGTCGGCCCTCCTCACGGCCGCGGCCCGCCAGGCCGCCGAGCAGTCGCTGCGGGCCGTCCAGGGCGAGATCCTGAGGCAGATCTCCACCGCCGTGCTGGTGGATCCCGCGCTCGACCGGACGCTCGCCGCGATCACCCAGCACCTCCAGCAGGGCGGGGGCTACGAGGCGGTCCGGGTCCTCCTGGACCCGGAAGAGCCGACCGGGAGCGAGACGGCCGAGCGGGCCGTCTTCCCGCTGGTAGCGCAGGGGCGCCACCTCGGCGCCCTCGTCGTCGCGACCGGCCGCGAGCTCGACCCCAGCGAGCGGGACCTGCTCCGGATGTTCTCGGAATCGGTCGCGCTCGTCGTCCGGAACGCCAACCTGCACCGCGAGCTTTCCGAAGCCAAGACCTTCCTGGAGAACCTCATCCAGTCGGCGACCGAGTCCATCGTGGCGGTCGATCCGGCCGGTCGGGTCGTCACGTGGAATCCCGCGGCCGAGCGCATGTTCAGCCGGGGAACCGACGAGGCGCGCGGCAAGCTCCTCGGCGACGCCATGCCGGCGGCCGTGATGGTCCAGCTCGAGCCGGTGCTGGCGGCCCCGCGGGCGAGCCGGACGATCGTGCTGCGCATCCAGCAGGAGGGCGACCGCGCCGTCCAGGACCTCACCGCAACCTGCTCGCCCATCCCCTGGGGCGGCCGCGACGAGAGCGGGCTCCTGCTGATCGTTCGGGACGTCACCGAGCAGCGGCGGTGGGAGGAGCAGATGGCCCGGTCCGAGAAGCTGTCCGCGCTCGGCCAGCTGGCCATGGGCATGGCCCACGACTTCACCAACCTGCTCCAGGCCATCCTCGGGCACACGCAGCTCATCGCCCACGAGCCGTCGCCCGAGCGCCTCCAGCGGGGCCTGTCGACGATCGAGCAGGCGGTCCGGGACGGCGTGGAGACCGTCGGGCGCATCCGGCGCTTCGCCCGCCGGGACGTCGATCGCCGGCTCGAGCACGTGGACCTGCGGGACGTCGTCCGCCAGGCGATCGAGATCGTGCGACCACGCTGGTCGCAGAGCGACCTCCGGGGCTCGCCGATCACGGTCCGCCAGCAGCTGGGCGCGGTGCCCGGCATCCAGGCGCGCGGCGCGGAGCTCCGCGAGGCCCTGATCAATCTCGTGCTGAACGCGGTCGACGCCATGCCGAACGGCGGGTCGATCACCCTCGAGACGCGTCACGCGGGCGACTGGGTCCTGCTCTCGGTCGCCGACACCGGCACCGGCATCCCCCCGGACGTGCGCCGGCGGATCTTCGAGCCTTTCTTCACGACGAAAGACAGCGGGACGGGGCTGGGGCTCTCCATCGTCTCCGGGATCATCTCGAGCTACGGCGGGACCATCGACGTCGACTCGGAGCACGGGCGCGGCACGACGTTCACCATCCGTCTGCCGGCCGGCTAGACCCGGCCGGGCGCCCTATGACGGCGCGCCCGGCGCCGGCTCGATCCGGATGGCCAGGCTGGTGCCCAGGATGAGCGTCGCGGTGATCGTCTCGGGACGCCGGTCGGCGCCGAACACGATTCGCGCCGGCTCGTCCTCGCGCGCCCACGACGAGAAGCGCGTCATGTCCAGCAGCGCGGTCGCGCGCCCGCCCGCATCCGGCCCCACGCGCAGCTCGAACGGCACCAACTCCGCCCGATAACGACGCTCGGCGTCGTCCGGCCGCTCGCCCGGTGTTCGCTGTCGCCGCACGACCTGCGTGACGAGCCTGCCGTCGGCCTCCGCCGGCCACCGCCCCTCGGCGTGGTTCAGCGTCGCGCTCACGACGTCGTCCACGTGAACGCCAGCCGGGACGGCCAGCGTGTCGTCCGTGGTCCGGATGCGCCGGAGGAGGAACGTCTCGCTCCGGCCGCGGTACTGGACGAGGCGACGCGCGTGGTCATGGGTGATCTCGAGCCGGGACTCGCGGCCGTAGACCTCGAACCGGTCGGTGAACCGGAGCGGGGCCCAGCGCCCCTCGCGCAGAACGCCCGTCGACTCGATGTCGGTGGTCATCTCCTGGCCGCGCCCGGTGATCCGCACCTGGTAGCGTCCGGCGGCGCGGTCGATCGCCTCCTCGATGACGCCGCGCTCCTCGAACCGGAGGGCGCCGAAGAGAATCGCGGCCCGTGCGGTGAAAGCGCCCCTGCGCGCGTCGGTCGCGGCGGCGGCGCCGGAAACGCGGGCGAGCGCCCACCCGAGGGCCATCCCGAGCACGGCCCTCCGGCCGAGCGATGGAAGACCGTCCCCTGTGGGCACGCGCGGTGGATAGGTCTCCATGGTTCGATGGTATCAGAGGCGACGCGCCGACCTTCCGTGACGGCCGCCCGGGCCGCCGGACGCTTGCCCGGCTCTCCGCATCGCCGCAAGATCTCGGCATGGGCTGGCGGCGGGGCGTGCTCTTCCTGCTGGTCGCCGTGCTCCTGATCGGCGGCGGCTGGGCGCTGTGGCCCCGCGCCGCACGCCGATCACCGGGAGCGGGCGCGCCTCCGGTCGGCCCGACCGTGGTGTTCCTCGGCGACAGCATCACCTCGGGGCACCGGCTTCCGGCGGAGGCGGCATTCCCGCACCGTCTGGGCCAGGCGCTGGGTATCCCCGTCGTCAACGCGGGCATCTCCGGCGACACGACGGAGGGCGGGCTCTCGCGCCTGGACCGGGACGTCCTGGCCCACCGCCCGCGAGTGGTCGTCGTCGAGCTGGGTGTCAACGACGTGTTCGGGCGGTGGCCGCGCGAGCGTACCGTCGCGAACCTCCGGACCATCACCCAGCGGCTCCGCGCACAAGGGGCCGGCGTGATCCTCGTGCACATCACCCTGCCGGGCGTGCCCGGCGACGGCCATCGACGCCACCTCCGCGAGATCGCGCGGGCGGAGGGCGCGACGCTCGTCGAGGACTTCCTCGACGGTGTGGTCCCCGGTCACAGCTACGACGGGCTCCACCCGGACGAGCAGGGCCAGGCGATGCTCGCGGAGCGGCTCTTGCCTGTCCTGCGCGAGGCGCTCGACCGCTGACACGGGCGCCCCCGATGTCCGGCGGGCCCGGAGGGCGAGGCGTGCCGACGCGCGGCCCTCGAGACCACGCGGGCGGCGCCCGCTCGAGCGGCTCGACGCGCGTCGGTCGCGGCAGACCCCGCTTCGGCTCAGGAGAAAATTGCGCGACCCGGAGCCGCTGACCTATGATGCTCTCATGTAGGCTCGAGCCGCCCCCCGGAGGGGCGCCCTCGAGTCGTCTCCGGCGAGGAGGTCCCGCGGCATGGAACGGCCCGGGCCGATTCTGACCTTCTTGATCCTTCTGGCGACAGGGTGCGCGAAAACGCCGGGAGCGGCGCCCGCGCCCGCCGTGTCACCCGCGCCGACCGCGACGGCACCGGCGCCCCCGCCATTCACCAATCAGGAGCTGGCCGACGAGCTTCGACGGCAGGGCGTCGGAGTGCCGGGCCCGGGCCAGTCGCCGAGCGAGCAGATCCCCGAGATCACGGAGACCCCGCAGGGAGTCACCATCACGCTTCCGCACACGCTGTTCGCCTTCGACAGCTTCGACCTCGACGCGAAAGCGCGGCGCGTGGTGGAGCGGATCGCCTATGTCCTCAACCATCCCCGCGCCGCGAATCGCGTCGTCGTCCTCCAGGGCCACGCCGATTCCATCGGCACGGAAGCGTACAACCTCGCCCTCTCACGCTATCGGGCGGAGACGGTCGCGCGCGAGCTGATCGGACAGGGAGTCCGGCGGGAGCGCGTCACGGTCGAGGCGTACGGCGAGACCCGTCCCATCGCGCCGAACAAGCACCCCGACGGCACGGACAACCTGGCCGGCCGCGCGAAGAACCGGCGGGTCGAGGCCATCATCCGGAACTAGCATCATGCGACCCACGGCCGCTGCCGAACGCGGACCGGCTCGAGATCCCTAGATGTCCCACCCCCCGCTCGGCCTTCCTCAGCACGGGTTCGGGGACACTGCGGACCCGGACACCTTCTACCCGAGTCCCATCCACGAGAGCGCGCGCGCCGACATCTTCGCGGCGGTCAAGACACTGGCGGGCTTCGTCGTCCTGACCGGCGAGCCCGGGACCGGGAAGACAACGGTCCTGCGCCGGGTGACCCGCGACGTGGAAGCCGCGGGCGGGCGCGTGCTCTCGGGCAGCGCCGCGGCGTTGCTGCACGCGACGCCCGCGTCACCCACCGGGGAGGCGGACTCTCCCGGCGCCGCGGCGCCGGAGGCCCGGCGCGAGGCGCTGCTCGCGAGCCTCGCGGCCCAGTCCCCGCAGGGTGGCCCCATCGTGGTGGCCATCGACGAGGCGCAGAGCCTGGGGCGCTCGGAGCTCGAGGGGCTCCGTTCGCTGGTCGAGGCCGGGACGGCATCGGGAACGCGGCTGGCGCTGCTCCTGGTCGGCCAGCCCGAGATCGACGAGAAGCTCGCGCGCCTCGGTGGCCAACGAGGTGCCCCCGTCCATGCCCTTCGCGTGGCGCTCGCGCGCCTGGACGCGCCGGAAGTCGGCGCCTACGTGGCATACCGGCTCCGGTTGGCCGGCGCCCCCCGGAACGACGTGTTCGAGCCGGATGCCATCCGGCGGGTCGCCGGCTACGCCGAGGGCATCCCTCGCGTCATCAATCAGCTCTGTGACGCCGCTCTCCGCATCGCGGCGCAAGCCGGCGTCGCGAGGGTATCGGCGTCCATCGTGGACGCGGCCGCCGGGCAGCACGCCCTGCCGTACCCCGCCCGCTCCGCCGTCCCGAGCCTGCGGCCGGCATCGCGCAGGGCGTTGCCCAGAACGGCTCGACGCGCGGGACCCGGGCATGCGATGGCTCGTGCGTGGCTGGCGCGCGCCGGTGTCGCCGTCCTCGTCCTGGCCGCCGTCGTCCTCATCGCGCCTCGACGCACCTCACCCCCACCCCCGCCGGCGCGGGAGGTGGCACCCGTCCAGGTAGAGGCCCCGCTGCAGCCGCCGGTCACTCCCGACCCCGACGTGACGACGCCCGCGCAGATCGAGCCTCTGCCGCCACCGGTCGCACGCGCCCCCGAGAAGACGATGCCCGCCCAGACGGTGCGCGTCACCCCACCACCCACGCGGCCGACCGCGCCCGGGAGCTCGCTGGGTGCGCCGTCGGGCAGGCCGCCGAGCCCGGTCACGGAGCCGAGGCCGCCCAGGGAGCCGCGCTCGGTGCGTCTGGACCCGGCACGCGCCGGCGCCCGGGGTGTGGCGTCCTCCCCGGAGGCCTCGCGGCCGCCGGCGCCGTCCGTCACCCGCCGGGCGTCGCCGATGGCACTCGCTCTCCTGGACAGCACCGAGGCCGGCAACCTAACGGAGGTGCGCGCCCTCCTCGCGGCGGGCGTATCGCCGGACGCGCGCGACAAGACGGGGATGGCGCCGCTGATGGTGGCGGTCGTCAACGACCACGGTGCGGTGGCGGAGGTCTTGCTCGCCCGGGGGGCCGACGTCAACGCCGCGGACGACGGGGGCGTCACCGCGGTCATGCTGGCGGCGAACAACGGTCGCACGGCACTGCTCCAGAGGCTCATCAACCGCGGCGCGGCGGTCAACGCGCGCACGGCCGCAGGCTGGACCGCGCTGACTTACGCGGCCTGGAACGGACATGCCGCCGTGGTCCGCCGGCTGCTCGAGGCCGGCGCGAATCCCGCGCTCACCGATCGGATCGGGTGGACCGCGCTCCAGTACGCGGCGTGGCGAGCCGCGGACGGCTCGCGAACGAGGCTCCCCGACGCGGCGGACTCCCTGCCGCCGGGCGATCCCGAGCGGGCTGAGACCGGGCAGGGTCGCTACACCGAGGTGATCACTCTCCTCGGCGGGGCCGCGAGGAAACGCTGATCCGACTCACGCACGCCCCGCGGACGGACGCGCGGGAAACCGGATGGCTCGAGAGGTACGCGGAGGAAGGCAGGAGACGAGGGCCCATCCCCGAGGCCGGTCCGTGAATCGCTCGCCGCGCTCGGGTCGTGGGTGGTCCGGCAGCTAGACGTCTAGACTTCGTCCCAGCCGCCCCGCTCCGCCAGGCGTCGCTCGATCTCCTCGGCGTGGCGCTCCCGCGCCGTCCGAGCCTCGTGCAAGACGGCGCGGCCGATCGCGTCGGCCTCGGGGCTGGCCGGACCGGGCGGGTAGTACTGGAGCAGGACGGCCGTCACCGCCTCGCGGACCGCCGCCTCCAGTCCGGTGTCGGCGGGGGCGGGGCGTCGTGGAGCGATGCGCCGGCGTGACGGCGCTCCGAACGAGCGTGCGGGCGCGGACACCATGGCTACACTCCCTCGATCGCTGCGCACCATGTCAGATCCTCCCATGAGACCTGCCTGGAGCTTTCGCTTCTTGTGCCGTCCTGCTCCGTCAACAGGGCTTGTGCAAGCCGTCTGCCGGCAGGCGGCCCTGTCAGCGAAACCCCGAACGAGCCTACAACTAGTTGATTTCATTGAATGTCACAGCCAGCAGTGGCGGCCGGCCGAACCGGTGAACGGGCGGAGTCTCCGAGAATCCGTAGCCGCCGCGCCCGAATTGGCGCTCGCGGTCGCATGGACGGCAGCCGTCGGGTGCGCCGCAGGCCGACGCGAGACACGTCCGCTCGCTTCCCGTCGAGGCGAACCTGGATCTCGCGGACGCCGGAGCCAGCCGCTGATCGGGACCGCGGCAGCGGGACTGACGGGGGCGTCCGCGGACGGACGGCCGCGTGCGACCGAGCTAGCGAATCCCCTTCATGCGGAGCCGCAGGTTGTTCGGGCTGTCGGCGAAGCGGACGGCATCGTCCTGGCAGATGGCCTTCCGCTGGAAGAGGTCGAAGAGCGCCTGGTCGAACGTCCGGAGCCCCTCGTTCGTGCCCTCCTCGATCGCCTGGCGGATCGTCTCGAGCTCCCCGCGGCGGATCAGCGCCTGGATGCGCGAGGTGACGAGCATGAGCTCCATCGCCGCCACCCGGCCCTTTCCCTCCGCCCGGGGAACGAGCCGCTGCGCGGCCACGGCGCGCAGCGTCAGCGACAGCTGGAGGAGGACCGAGGTCCGCACCTCGGGCTGGAAGAAGTGCAGGAGTCGCTCGACCGCCGTCGTCGCGTTGGTCGCGTGCAGGGTCGACACCACGAGGTGGCCGGTCTCGGCGGAGTGGAGCGCGACCGACACCGTCTCGGGATCCCGGAGCTCGCCCACGAAGATGACGTCGGGTGCCTGCCGGAGCGCGTTGCGCAGACCCACCAGATAGGACTCGGTGTCGATCCCGACCTCGCGCTGCGACACGATGCTCTGATCCGACGCGTGAAGGAACTCCACCGGATCCTCGATCGTCACCACGTGGCCGCGGGACCGCGTGATGCGGTGATGCAGCATCGCGGCGACGGTCGTGGATTTCCCGGCACCCGTCGCACCGACCAGCAGGATCAGCCCCTGCCGCTCCAGCGCGAGGCTCCCCAGGAGCTGGGGCAGCTCGAGCGCCTCGATCGTCGGCACATCGGTCTTCACCCGGCGCAGCACCGCGCCCGAGACCCCCATCGCCCGGTAGCAGTTGACGCGAAACCGGCCGAGGATCGGGTGCATGTGCGACAGGTTCGCCTCGCCGGCCTCGGCGAACGCGGCCCGCTCCCGCACCGGTAGGAGCCGCTCGAGGATACCGCGCATCGCCGCGGCATCGAGGGGGTCGGCGCCGGAGACGGGGCTGATGAGGCCGTCCACCTTGATCGAGGGCGTGACGCCTTCCAGGAAGTAGACGTCGGACGCCCCGCTCGTCACCGCCTCCGACAGCACGCCGTCCAGAGTCGTCATGGTGTCCTACCGGCCAGCCGCGGCGGCGGGCGCGGGGACGGCCGGACCGAGCCCGCCGCTCGAGCCCGACGAGGAGGACTGCAGGAACGCCTCCGCGTGCCCACGGTCGATCCGGCCCTGCATCACCAGGTTGCGGAGGGCCTGCTCGAGGCTCTGCATGCCGACCTGGGTGCCCGTCTGGATCGACGAGGGCATCTGGTGCGTCTTCCCTTCCCGGATGAGGTTGCGAATGGCCACGGTCGCCACCATGATCTCGAACGCGGCTACCCGGCCCTTCTTGTCTTTCGTCGGGAACAGGAGCTGCGAGACGACGCCCTGGAGGGCCTCGGCGAGCTGCACGCGCACCTGCTGCTGCTGCGCCGGGGGGAACGCGTCGATGATTCGATCGATCGTCTTTGGCGCGCTCTTCGTGTGGAGCGTCGCGAAGACGAGGTGCCCCGTCTCCGCGGCGGTCAGCGCGAGGCTGATCGTCTCCAGGTCCCGCATCTCGCCGACCAGGATGACGTCGGGGTCCTCGCGGAGAGCCGCCCGCAGCGCCGCCGCGAACGACTTCGTGTGCGCCCCGATCTCCCGCTGGTTCACGAGGCAGCCCTTGGACCGGTGGACGAACTCGATCGGGTCCTCGAGCGTGATGATGTGCTTCTTCTGGGTCGAGTTCACCAGGTCGATCATGGCGGCCAGCGTCGTCGATTTGCCCGATCCCGTCGGGCCGGTGACCAGCACCAGGCCGTTCTCCCGCAGGGCCAGCGTCTGCATGGCGTCGGGCAGACCGAGCTCCTGGAAGGACCGGATCTGCGTCGGGATCACCCGGAACACGGCTCCTTCGCCGTTCCGCTGGTTGAACACGTTGACCCGGAACCGCGCGTGCTCTCCGACCTCGATGGCGAAGTCCAGGTCGCGTTGCTCCTCGAAGAGTCGTCGCTGGTCATCGTTCAGGATCTCGTAGACCATCCGGTGGACGGCGTCCCGGCTGAGCGCCTGGTCCTCTACGGGCACGAGCTGGCCGTGGAGCCGCATCAGCGGCAGGGCTCCGGCCGAGAGGTGCAGGTCGGAGCCCCCTCTCTCTTTCGTCTGGATCAGGAGCTCGGCGACGTCCATGGGTCCTTTCGTTCGATCAGGTCCCGGCGGAGGGCCGGGGTGAGGGACAAGGCCTCGACGGTCAGGGCGCCGTTGCGACGCTGCACGTCGACGACGCCTCGGGTCAGCGCCAGCAGCGGGCCGCGCAGGTCGACCGTCGCGAGGTAGGCAAGCGCGCTCCGCACCGAGCCGAGACCGAGGCCGGCCAGGACGAGGGTGCCCTGCTCGACGCTCGCCAGGGCCGCGGCGACCAGGGGCGCCGGGGTCACGTCCTCGACGAGGATCACGTCCGCGGGCTGCCCCAGGATCGTGGCGGCCTCCGCCGCGAAGTCGGCGGCCAGCTCGATCTGCAGGAACCCGGGCACCGTGAACGAGACGCGGCGCTCGAGCGTGAGCACGCGCCGCCCGGGCGCCGCCGCCGCCCGGGCGAGCGCGTAGAGGA
>DATBGA010000072.1:0-49671 GCA_036558225.1 Candidatus Methylomirabilota bacterium
CGACCAGCCGATCGGGGCCATCATCGTCAATCGGATGGAGTGCCGGCCCTTCACCGAGCAGCAGATCGCGCTGCTCAAGACCTTCGCCGACCAGGCCGTCATCGCCATCGAGAACGTCCGCCTGTTCACCGAACTGCAGGAGAAGAACCAGGCTCTCACCGCGGCCCACGCCCAGGTGACCGAGGCGCTCGATCAGCAGACCGCCACCAGCGAGATCCTCCGCGTGATCTCGCGCTCGCCGACCGACGTACAGCCGGTGTTCGACATCATCGCGGCGCGGGCCGTGGTGCTATGCGACGCCGACCTCAGTGCGGTGTCGAGGTGTGACGGAGAGCTGATTCACCTGACCGCGATTCACGGCGTCGATCCGGAAGGCATCGAGGCCGCCAGGCGCGCCTTCCCCATGACGGTCGATAGCGAAACCGTGACGGCGCGCGCCGTTCGTCACCGGGCCGTCGCCGAGATTCCCAACATCCCCGCCGATCCGGCATACGTCAACAAGGACATTGCTCGGGTCATGCGCTATCAGAGTGCCCTGGGCGTGCCGATGATCCGCGAGGGACAGGTGATCGGAGTCATCTTCGTCGCCCGGACTGAGACGGGGCGATTCCCCACCAAGCAGATCGAGCTGCTCAAGACCTTCGCCGACCAGGCGGTCATTGCCATCGAGAACGTCCGCCTGTTCCAGGAGCTCGAGACCCGCACGCAGGAGCTGGGCCGATCGATCGAGGAGCTGCAGGCGCTCGGAGAGGTCAGCCGCGCAATCAGCTCCACCCTGGACCTCGAGACGGTCCTCAGCACCATCGTGGCGCGCGCCGTGCAGCTCGCCTCGGCCACCGGGGGGTTCATCTACGAATACGACGAGACAAAAAAGGAGTTCAATCGGATCAGCGGCGCGCATCAGCTCGACGACGAGCTAGGCGCCGTGCTCCGCGCGGCCCCGATGAAGCTCGGTGAGGGTGCGGCGGGACGAGCGGCGGCCACCCGCGCTCCGGTGCAGATTCCCGACATGCTGGCCGAGGGCGCCTACGATGTCGTGCGGATCCGCACCGTCCTCGAGCGTCGGGGGTATCGCTCGACGCTCGCTGTTCCGCTCCTGTTCGAGCAGCGGATCGTCGGCGTGCTCGTGATCTGGCGGCACGAGTACGGACACTATGCCCCTGAGGTCGTGCACCTTCTCCAAACCTTCGCGAGCCAGTCCGTTCTGGCCATCCGGAACGCCCAGCTCTACCGCGAGCTCGAGGAGAAGGGCCGGCAGCTCGAGGCGGCGAGCCGCCACAAGTCCGAGTTTCTCGCCAACATGTCACACGAGCTCCGGACACCGCTCAACGCGATCCTGGGATTCAACGAGATGATCCTCGGCGAGATCTACGGGGACGTGTCGCCCACCATGCGGGAGCCGCTCACCGACATCCAGAACAGCGGGAAGCACCTGCTGCGGCTCATCAACAACGTCCTCGACCTGTCCAAGATCGAGGCCGGGCGCATGGAGCTCTCCCCAGCCGATTACTCGGTTCAGGACATCGTGGAGCGGGTGCGCGCCTCGCTCCATCCCCTGGCCGCGGAGAAGGGGCTCGAGTTCGTCGCCACGGTTCCCGCGGACATCCCCCTGGCATACGGCGATGGCGGGCGGATCACGCAGTGTCTGATGAACCTCGCCGGGAACGCCCTCAAGTTCACCCGGCAGGGGCGCGTTACGCTCTCGGTCGAGCTCCAGGGCCAACTCCTCGTGTACCACGTCGCGGACACAGGGATCGGGATCGCGAAGGACAAGATCGACAGCCTGTTCACCGAGTTCCGGCAGGGCGACGCCACCATCACGAGCGAGTTCGGGGGCACCGGGCTGGGACTCAGCATCAGTCGGAAATTCGTGGAGATGCACGGGGGTCGGGTCTGGGTGGAGAGCGAGCTGGGGAAGGGGTCGACGTTCTCCTTCTCGGTCCCGCTTCGCCTGGTGGGAGGCAAGGCGGCGTGAGCGGCAAGACGATCCTCTATGTCGAGGACAACGAGCTCAACCGGAAGATCGTCCGCGATCTCTTGCGCCGCACAGCCTACCGGCTGATCGAGGCCTCCGACGGCGAGGCGGGCGTGAGCGTCGCGCTGGAGCAGCGCCCGGACCTGATCCTCATGGACATCCAGCTCCCGAAGATCTCCGGCTTCGAGGCCACGCGGCGGCTCCGGGCGGAGGCGGCCACCCGGGACACGCCGATCATCGCCATCACGTCCTTTGCGCTGAGCGGCGACGAGCAGCGGGCGAAGGAAGCGGGAGCGTCCGCCTACCTGGCGAAGCCGTACAGCCCGTTCACCCTCCTCGGCATGATCCGGCAGCTGGCTCCGGAGGCCTGACGCGGGGACGGACGCACCCACGACTCGGCCGATACGGTGACTGCCGCGTCGGGGACGATCAGCGGGCCGCGGGCTGGAAGAGCTCGATGGGGTTGCCTGCGGGGTCCTCGATGAGCACCTGGGCCCCGCCGGGGCCCTTGATGACGTCGTTCCGGAACGGCACCCCGGCAGCCCGCAGCCGCGTTACCTCGGCCTCGATGTCGTCCACGATCAGCTGGATGCGATTCCACCCTCCAGGGACCGGCTGGCGCCCATCGGGCATGGGCCGGCCCGCCGAGCTGGTTCGCGCGCTGAGGAGGAGCCTAAGATCGCCCCGCGTCACGTCTGCGAAGGCCGGCGCATAGCGGGTGAGGAGCTTGAAGCCGAAGTGCGTCGTGTAGAAGGCGATCGCGGCATCGATGTCGTCGACCATGTAGCGAACGTTGACGGTGCTCATTCGAGGGCTTCCTCACTCTCCGTTGACGAACGGCATCAGACGCGCTCCAGCAGGACGGCGATCCCCTGCCCGACGCCGATGCACATCGTGCAGAGCGCGTAGCGCCCGCCCCGGGCGGCGAGCTCGTACGTCGCGGTCGTCGCCAGGCGCGCGCCGCTCATCCCGAGCGGATGGCCGAGGGCGATGGCGCCGCCGTTCGGGTTCACGTGTGGGGCGTCGTCGGGCAGCCCGAGGTCCCGCAGGACCGCCAGCGCCTGGGCGGCGAACGCCTCGTTCAGCTCCACCACGTCGAGGCGCCCGATGTCGAGCCCGGTCCGCGCCAGGAGCTTCTTCGTCGCCGGCACCGGCCCGACGCCCATGACGCGCGGGGGAACACCGGCGGTCGCGCCCGCGACCACGCGCGCGCGGGGCGTGAGCCCGTGGGCGGCCGCGGTGCGCTCCGAGGCGATCAGGAGCGCGCAGGCGCCGTCGTTCACGCCCGAGGCGTTGCCCGCCGTCACGGTGCCGCCGGCGCGGAAGGCTGGCTTGAGCCGCGCGAGGGCCTCGAGCGTCGTGTCGCGCGGATGCTCATCCTCGAGGACCTGGACAGTCTCCTTGCCCCGGAGCACGGGGACCGGCACGATCTCCTGCCCGAGGCGCCCGCTCTTCTGCGCGGCCCGCGCCCGGAGCTGGCTCCGCAAGGCGAAGGCGTCCTGATCGGTGCGATCGACCTTCCATTCCTCGGCGACGTTCTCCGCGGTCTCCCCCATCGCGTCGGTACCGAAGAGCTCGTGCATCCGCGGGTTGACGAATCGCCAGCCGATCGTCGTGTCGTAGAGCCGCGTGTCGCGCGAGAACGGGACATCGGCCTTGCCCAGGACGAACGGCGCCCGCGACATGCTCTCGACGCCGCCGGCGATGACGAGATCGGCCTCGCCGGCGCGGATCAACCGCGCCGCGATGGCAACCGCGTCCAGCCCGGAGCCGCAGAGGCGGTTGACCGTCGCGCCCGAGGTCTCGACGGGTAGGCCCGCGAGGAGCGTCGCCATGCGCCCGACGTTGCGGTTGTCCTCGCCGGCCTGGTTGGCGCAGCCGAGGATGACGTCGTCGACGCGCGGCCAGTCGACCTTCGGATTTCGCCCGACGAGCGCCCGGATCGGGATCGCGGCCAGGTCGTCGGTCCGGACCGGCGCGAGCGCGCCGCCGTAGCGGCCGATAGGGGTGCGAACGGCGTCGCAGATGAAGGCGTCCGGCATGGTCGAGACCTCCCGTCGCACATTATAGGACCGGGCGCACGGCGCCGCCCGGCGCCCGGGCCGGGGCGACGCGCAGCGGTACACTGGCGCGGGCCATGGCGCTTCCCCACGGGCTTCGCGCGCTGCACCACCCGCCCTTCCGCTCCTTCTTCCTGGCGCAGCTCGTCGCGCTCGTCGGCACCTGGATGCAGACCGTGTCCCAGGCGTGGCTCGTCCTCCAGCTCACGAACTCCCCGTTCAAGCTGGGCCTCCTCGGCACCTTCCAGTTCGGGCCGATCCTGCTGCTCTCGCCGGTCGCGGGGGTGGTCGCCGACCGCTGGCCGCGGCGACGGCTACTGATCGCCACCCAGGCCGCGCTCGCCTGCCAGGCCTGGGCCCTGGCCCTGCTCGTGGCGACGGGACAGGCCCGCTACTGGCAGATCGCGATGCTCGCGCTCGTCACCGGCCTGGCCAACACCCTCGACGCGCCGGCGCGGCAGTCCTTCGTGACGGGCCTGGTCGGCCGGAACGACCTCATGAACGCGGTCGCGCTCAACTCGGCCTCGTTCAACGCGGCGCGCATCGTGGGCCCGGCGATCGCGGGCGTCCTGATCGGCCGGCTCGGCGTCGTCCCGGCGTTCGTCGTCAATGGCCTCGGGTTCGCGGTCGTCCTGGTCACGCTCCTCGGGCTGACCGACGACGGCGCGGCCCGGCGGCGACGCGGCGCCTCCGTCCGCCGCGACATCGCGGAGGGCGTGCGCCACGTGCTTCGGACGCCCCGCCTGCGCGCCGTGCTGGGCGTCCTCTTCGTCGTGAGCCTCTGCGTCTTCAACTTCACGATCTACGTCCCGCTCCTGGCGCGGACGGTCCTCCGACTCGGGCCCGAGGGGTTCGGGTTCCTCATGGCGGCGCTCGGCGTGGGGGCGGTCGCGGGCGCGCTGGCCGTCGGCGCCCGGGCGAACCCGGAGCCTGGCCTCGGCTTGCTCCTTGGCACGGCAGCGGTCGCCTGCGGCGGCCTGGTGGGGCTCTCGACGGTCCACCACGTCTGGGCGGCTGTGCCGATGCTCTTCACGACCGGCTTCGCGGGGATCATCACCGTGACCGGCTGCAACACCACCATCCAGCTCGGGACACCGGACGATCTCCGGGGGCGGGTCATGAGCCTCTACACGTGGGTCTACGGCGGCGTCTTCCCCTTCGGCTCCTTCCTCATCGGCGTGACCTCCGAGCGCCACGGCGTCTCGACGGCCCTCTTGCTCAACGGAAGCCTGGGTCTCGGCCTGCTCCTTCTCCTGGTGGCAACCCGGCCGTGGCGGACGGCGGCAAGCCCGCCGACGCCTCGCGCCTGACTCGGCGCGTCTGGGTCAGCTTGCCGGGCGGCGGAGGATCGCGGGATCGATCCGGCGGGGAACGAGCCGGCCGTCGCCGGCCGCGCCGAGGATCTGACCGCGGTCGGCGATCACCCGGCCGCGGAGCAGCGTGGTGACCGGCCACCCGGAGACGGCCCAGCCCTCCCACGGGCTGTAGTCGCTCACGTGAAAGTCCTCGCGTGCGAGCGTCTTCCGGACCGACGGGTCGATGAGGACGAGGTCCGCGTCGCTGCCCGGCGCGATGACGCCCTTTCGCGGGTGGAGCCCGAAGATCCGCGCGGCGTTCGTCGCGGTGACCTCGGCGAACCGCTCGAGCGACATGCCGCGCTTCACGACCCCCTCGGTGAACGCGATCCCGAGCCGCGCCTCGGCGCCGACGTTCCCGCCCGTCACGTCCTCGATTGTCCGCCCGCGGAGCTTCAGCGCGAGGCTCGTCGGGTACTCGTCCGTCGCGAGGGTCGAGACGGCGCCGTCCACGAGCCCGCGCCAGAGCGCCTCCCGGTCCTCCGGCAGCTTGAGCGACGGGTACGTGTGGGCGCAGAAGCCGCGGGGGGTCTTGTAGTACTCGGCGTCGAAGCAGGCGTACTGGTGGAGCGTCTCCGCGTAGACCGGCGCGCCCGCCGCCCGCGCCGCCTCGACAGCCTCGACCCCCTCGCGGGCGGAGGTGTGGACGAAGTAGACGCCGGCGCCGGTGGCCCGCCCGAGGCCGATGGTCCGCCCAAAGGCCAGCTGCTCCGAGAGCTTCGTGTGGACGAGGTGCATGTTCGCCCCGTCCAGCCGCCCCTCGGCGCGGAAGCGCTCGTAGGCCGTCTGCACCAGCTCGTCGTCCTCCGCGTGAACGACCATCAGGCCGCCGTGCCGGGCCGCCTCCCGCATGGCGAGCTCGATGCGCCCGAAGTCGAGCCGGAACGGGGGCCGCTTCGGGTGCGGCGGCAGAACGTCGGTCGTGAACACCTTGAAGCTCGGGAAGCCGGCCTCGATCGCCTCCCGCATCTCGGCGAAGACGGCGAGCGGCAGCGCCCCGCACAGGGTCACGTGGAAGCTGTAGTCGACGTGGGAGCGCCCGGCCCAGCGGGCCGCGCGCTGGTCGAGCGTCTCGGCGATGCCGGCTCCGGGCCGGACGAAGGCGAAGTCGATGTGCGTGGTCGTGCCGCCGCACGCCATGCCGCGGGTGTCGTCTTCGGGACCGAGGGTCAGGCCGGGGTCGTCCGGGTGGGTCCGGATCGCGTGGGCGAGGTGCGTGTGCGGCTCGACCCCGCCCGGCGCGACGATGCGTCCCGAGGCGTCGAGTACCCGGGCGCCGTCCGTCGGCAGCGTCCCGGGGAGCGCCAGCGTGACGATGCGCTCTCCCTGGACGCCCACGTCCCACGGGCCCACGCCCTGGGACGTGACGACGGTGCCGCCGCGGACCACGAGGTCGAGCGCCACGCGGCGAGACTAGCCTGACGGTCGCGCGAGGTCAACGCGCGGGCGGCGTCGGACCCCCGCGCAGGCGCCGTGGGTCGCCCCGTGTCGGAACGGATACCGCGTGGATCGGGACATCGGCAACGGCGAGTGGGCAAGTCCTTGCTGACGCGTCCCCGGCCGTGGCTTCACCGCGGGCCCCCGTGTTGCTACCCCTGGACCGCGTGGATCTACACGGACCTCGACCGCCGGGTGACGGCCCTCGAGCGGCGGCCCCGCGAGGCCGGTCGAGGGTCGCTCAGGGCAGGGCGATCCGGCCGCCGCCCATGGCCTGGAGGAAATCGCCGAGCCCCATCTGGAGGAACGGGTTCTCGCGCTTTTCGTCGCCGATGGTGGACTGCGGGCCGCCGTAGTTGTGGCCGGGCAGCAGGATGGTGTCGTCGGGGAGCCGCGCGAGGCGCTGGGTGAGGCTCCGGTGCATCTCGGCCGGATCGCCGCCCGGCAGGTCGGTCCGGCCGCACGCCTGGATGAAGAGCGTGTCCCCGGAGACGAGCCGCCCGTCCACGAGGAAGCACTGCGAGCCGGGGGTGTGGCCCGGGGTGTGGATGAACGTGATCGCGAACCGCCCGACCGGGAGGTCCATCGCGCTCTCCACCTGGACCAGGTCGGACCCGAAGCCACGGAGGAACTCCCGCTCGGCTCGGTGGACGTAGACCTTGGCCCGCACCTGGCCCAGGAGCTCCTCGACGCCCGGGATCCGCCCCGGCATGCCCCAGTCGCTGAGGCTCCCGCCCACGTGGTCCTGGTGCGTGTGGGTGACGAGGGCGCCGGTGATCCGCACGCCGTCGGCCTCGGCGGTGCGCACGATGGTGTCGATCTCCCAGGCGGGATCCACCACGACGCACTCGCCCGTCTCGCGGTCGCCCACGAGGTAGACGAAGTTCTGCATGGGCCCGAGCTCCATCTGCCGGAGATAGAGCTCGCCCGGCCCGGCGCCCGCCATCGCTGCGGTCACCGGCCCACGAAGCGCGGGGGGCGGCGCTCGCGCGCGGCGGTGAGCCCCTCCCGGAGGTCCTCGCTCCCGAACGTGATCGCCTGGCAGAAGGCCTCGTACTCGACGGCCGCGGTGACGGCGCTCTCGAGCCCCTGGTACACGGCGCGCTTGAGCATCCGCACGACGAGCGGCGAGGCGGCGGCGATCGACCGCGCGGTCTCGAGCGCTGTCGCCATCAGCTCCCCGCGCGGCACCGCCCGGTTCACCAGGCCCATCGCCTCGGCCTCGCGCCCGGAGACGACCCGGCCGGTGTAGAAGAGCTCGAGCGCGCGCGCCGCGCCGATCGCCCGCGGCAGGGTGAGGGTCGACGCCATCCCCGGGTGGAGCCCCAGGCGCGCGAAGTTGACGCTGAGCCGGGCGTCCTCCGCCGCGTACCGGAGGTCGCAGACCAGCGCCAGGGCGAGCCCGCCGCCGACCGCATGGCCGTGGACCGCGGCGATCGTCGGGATCGGGAGGCGCAGGAGCGAGAGGTAGCGGTCGTAGTAGGCGCGCATCACCTGGCGGCGCGCCTCGACGTCCCGGCGCGTGTTGGCCTCGATGAGCGCCATGTCACCGCCGGCGCAGAAGGATTCCCCGGCCCCGGCCAGGACGAGGACCCGCACGTCCTCGCGCGCCTCGACGTCCCGGAGCCTCGCGGCCAGCTCCTCGCCCATGCGCTCGCTCATCGGGTTGCGCCGGGCAGGCTGGTTCAGCGTGAGGACGGCGACGCCGTCCGCCGCCTCGAGCAGGAGCGTCTCCGGCATCGCGCTCGTCGATCAGGGCCGCGTGGAGCGGCGTGCCACTAGAGGAGCAGCTCCTCGGGTGTGCCGGGCAGGTCGCCGAGTGTCTTCGAGTCGATCGCGTAGAGAGCCGGCTGGCCCGGGATCCGGACGTACGTGACGCCGGCCTCCTGCTTGCCGACGGCCAGGGCGGCGATCGTCTTGCCGTCCTTGCCCCCGAGCGTGACTGTCGTGGCGCCGGCGTCGAGACCGTAGCGGGCCGGGTCCCAGCCCTGCTCGGCCACGAGGTCCTTCCACTTGAGGTTCCGGAGCGTCCAGAGGATCTCGCTCACCCGCCCGCCCCGGGTCTTCCCCTTCTTCGGGGCGACGAGCTGCCAGTCCTCCTCGCCGGTCCCGGTCCGGTCGACCGACAGCGTCACGCTCGCGCGCCGGATCGTGACGTGGGCGACGTCCTTCGTGTCGAAGGCCTCCGACAGCGAGCGGTCCCGGAGATCCGTCACGCCGCGCGCGAGGTCCTGCAGCGCTGTCGCGTCGACCGCCGCGACCCTCCCGGCGCTCGGGCCGAGGGTGGTCGCATAGGCGCGGTCCTTCTCGCGCCCCGGGGCCAGGAGCAGCGTCTTGGGCTCCTTGGCCTCCTTCTCCCACACGCTCAGGCGGATCTGGGGCTTGTCGAGGCCGTAGGCGGCGAGGCGCTTGGCGTCCTCAGCCACGATGTCCCGGGCCCGGAGGTCCTGCGCCTTGAAGAGCACCTGACTCATGGCGCCCTCGTCGGCCCGGAGCGCCACCGGCGCGGTGATGCGCCACTTCCCGTCCTGGAGGGCGAGCGCGACCCTGCCCTTGGGGCTCTCGAGCTCCACGCGCTCGACCTTGCCCCGGTCGTAGGCGAAGACCGTCTTGTCCCGGAGGGCCATCGCCGTCGCGGGGATGGACTTCCAGAGATCCTCTTCCACGAGGAGCACCGTGGCGTCGCCCTCCCGCTGGGCGTAGACGCCCTTCTTCTCGGGCACGGTCTTGCCGAAGCGGAGGGTCCGCACGGTCCGCGACGCCTCCTCCCCGACTCCCAGCGTGAGTCGCGTCGGCCGGTCGAGCCCGTACTCCGCCGGGCTCTTGGGGGCGTCGGTCACGAACTCCTTGATCTTCGCCGAGCGGAGCTTCTCGAGGAGCCCGGTGATCGCGTCCCGATCAGCGGGGGCCTCGAGCGGCGCCGTGAGGTGCCACTCGTCGGCGCCCTTGACGCCCGCAGCCGCGACGACCTGGCCCGCCGGGCCCCGGACCTCGACGGTCTTCACGTCCTTCCGCTCGAACGCGAGGAGGGTCCGGTCGCGGTACTCGTTGGGCGGCTTCTGCGCGTCCCTCAGAAGGCCCTCGGGCACCAGGAGAACGGCTGGCTTTGCCCCCTCCTGCGCGTAGGCCCACACCCCGCTCGGCGCCTTCGCCCCGAGCTTGACGGTGTGCTCCTGGCCCTTGGCCTCGAAGGTCACCTCGACGGCCGGCGGCGCCAAGCCGAAGTCCGCGGGCTTCTGGGGGTTGGCCTCGATCTCCCGCTCGACTCTGAGCGTCGCCAGCGACGTCGCCAGGCCGTCGGCCGTCCCCCGGTCGGCGGTCGCGGGGACGGGGGCGACCAGGCTCCAGGTCTCGCCCGTCTTCTTGAGGCGGAGCGCCTCGGTGTCCCCCTTCCGGACGACGATCTCCTCGACGTCCTTCCCCTCGAGGTCCTTCCAGAGTCGGTCCTTGACCGAGGCGGCCTTCTCGCGCTCCGGCGCCTGACGGATCTCGTAGACGTAGTAGAAGGTGCCGAGGCCGACCAGGAGGACGGTGAGGACGATCGTCGAGAGCCAGCGCACCGGGCGACTCCGGGCCTACCGCCCGCGCCGGCGGGCAACGGCCACCACGCCGGCCACGATCACCGTGAGGGGGAGCAGGACGACCGGCACCAGGTACATGATCTGGCCCTGGGCGGCCGTTTGGAACACCGGCGCGCCGCGCGATTCCTTGGGCCGCACGGCGATCAGGTTCTCTTCCTCGGCGAGCCACGAGACCGTGTTCAGGAAGAAGTCACGGTTGCCCGCGAGGTTGACGAACCCGTTCGACGCGAAATCCGAGTCGCCGACGAGGACGATGCGCGCCTTCGCGCCCTTGCGTTCGGCGGGCGCGTCCTTGGCGTCCACGGTCGCCACCGCAACCAGCGGCAGGGGGCCGCGCACCTCGCCCGGGTCGGGCCTCACCTGGCCGGTCCGGATCTGCTCCGGGTTGGCCTCCGCCCAGCTCTCCCGGGACGTGCGGGCGAGAACCTGCGCGGTGACGCCGTCCGGGGGCTTGTCCTTCACGTTGACCGTGCGGGCGACCGGGAATAGCGTCGCGTAGCGGAAGTCCTGCGTGATCGGATGCTGCACGTAGTCCTGGACGACCGGGACCTCGGGGCCCGCGCCGAACAGCCGCCCCAGCGGGGTCGGGTCGATGATGACGTCCCCGGCGAGGACCAGTCCCCACCGCTCGAGCAGCGGCGCCAGGCCTCCCGGCTCGAGCCGATCCACCCGCGGATCGACGAGGAACAGGATCTTGCCCGCGCGGCCCACGTAGGCGACCAGGGCGTCGACCTCGTTGGGGAAGAGATCCTTCTGAGGGCCGGCCACGACGACGATCGCCGCGTCATCCGGCACCTTGGTCTCGCGCGCGAGGAAGAGATCCTTGACCTCGTAGTTTAGCTTCTCGAGCGCCGCCTTCACCTGAGCGTAGCCCGCCTGGTCGCTCGCGCCCGGGTCCTTCTCCCCGTGCCCCTTGAGGAAGTACACGCTGCGCTTGCCCGGGCGCGTGACCCGGATGAGCGCGTTCGTGAGCTTCTCCTCGTCGAGGTCCTGGAGCTTCTCCTGCTTCTTCTGCCCGTCCTTCGGGGTCGTCTCGAGGACCACCGTCCCGTAGGTCTCGACGCCGTACTGCCGGGCCACGAGCGGGCTCCGGTCCGCGTCGACGACCTCCCAGGTGAACTTCCCGTCCGAGCGGCCCGCGTACTGCTTGAGGAGGTCCTCCGCCGTCCGCTTGCCCGGCTGGTCGGGGCGGAAGAACGCGGTCGCCTTCACCGGCACCGGCAGCTCGGCCGCCACCTTCACCGTCTGGGGCGACAGGCTCCAGCGCTTGTTCTCGGTCAGGTCGATCCGGTAGCTGTGCCGGTACGACACTGCCTCGACGAGCACGATGACCCCGAAGATCAGCACGACCAGGATCGCCGCGTTCAGGCCGTAGCGCGTCGCGCGGCCGGCCAGCGCCCGGCGCACGTTGCTCGCGAAGCTCGCGTACAGCCCGAAGAGGAGGACGAGGCCGCCGAGGATGAGGAGCGCCGGCCACACCGTGGTCCACGACGGCCGGTACGTCTGCAGGATGAACCCGGCCGCGACGCCGGCGAGGCCGAGAAACAGCGCGGGAGTCGCCAGTCGCTCCATGGGGTCAGCCTCTCCAGCGCTTCGAGTCGAGCGAGCGCAGGGTGAGGAACAGGGCCAGGATGGTCAGGTCCAGATAGTAGATGAGATCCTTCGTGTCGATCACGCCCTTCCAGAAGGAATCCGCGTGCTCGGTCAGCGACAGGTGGGACAGCACGCGGCCCAGGACGCCGCCCGCCGAGTCGGACGCCCAGGCGATGACCCAGAACATCAGGAGCGTCCCGAAGGTCGCCACCGCCGCCACGATCTGGTTCTCGGTCAGGGACGAGATCAGGATCCCGATCGCGATGAAGGCCGCGCCCTGGAGGAGGAGCCCGAGGTACCCCGTCGCGAGCGGCCCCCACTCGAGGGGGGTGACCCAGGCCATCAGGAGGGGGTAGGCCAGCGTCAGCACGAGCATGGAGGCGAAGACCGCGAGCGCGGCCAGGTACTTGCCGAACAGGACCTCGCCGTCGCGCACGGGGTAGGTCAGGAGGAGTTCGATTGTCCCGCTCTTCTTCTCCTCGGAGAACAGGCGCATCGTGAGGATCGGCATGACCAGCAGCATGATGACGCTGATGTTCTGGAAGAGGGGCCGCAGGACCCCGTCGATGATCGAGAAGTCGCGGGCCGCCATGGGGTTCATGGCCGCCTGCATGCTCGCCTTCACGTAGAAGTCGAACACGGCCGAGAAGAAGTACCCGGTGATCATCGAGAAGATCGCCAGGACCGCGTAGGCGATGGGCGAGCTGAAGTAGACGCGAAGCTCCTTCTTGAAGATCGCCCAGGCCCTCACGACGCCACCTCCTCGGCCGGCGAACCGGCGTCACCGCCCGTCGCCTCCCCGTGCTCCTCGCCGGTCACCACCCGCATGAACAGGTCCTCCAGCGACAGGTCGAGCGCGCGGAGCTCGAGCAGCCCCCAGCGCTGCTGCGCCGCCAGCTGCGCGACGTCGCGGCGGACGTCCCGCGCGCGCTCGGACTCGAGGACGAAAGTGCCGGCTCCATCCACGACGCCCCGCGTCTCCACGCGCTGGACGCCGGCGAGGGCCCGGAGCGACTGGGCGACCAGCTCGGCCGGACCCTCGATCTGGGCCTGGATCCGCGCCACCGGCGAGAGCTCCTGCATCAGCCGGTCGAGCGGGCCGGAGGCCACGACCCGCCCCCGGTTGATGATGATCACGCCCTCGCAAACCATCGACACCTCGGGCAGGATGTGGGTCGAGAGGATGACGGTGTGGGCGCCGGCCAGCGACTTGATGAGCTGCCGGATGCCCACGATCTGCTTAGGGTCGAGGCCGATCGTCGGCTCGTCGAGAATCAGCACCTCGGGATCGGCGATCAGCGCCTGGGCCAGGCCAACCCGCTGGCGATACCCCTTCGAGAGCCGCCCGATCAGCCGCTCCCGCACGTCGGGGATCTGGCAACGCTCCAGCACCTCGCCCACCCGGCGCCGCCGGTCGCTGCGCCCGAGCCCCTTGATGTTGGCGACGAAGTCGAGGTACGCGACCACGGTCATTTCGGCGTAGAGCGGCACGTTCTCGGGCAGGTAGCCGATCCGGCGGCGGACCTCCAGCGATTGCTCGAACACGTCGTACCCGGCGACCCGGGCGGTCCCGCTCGACGGAGGCATGAAGCAGGAGAGGATCCGCATCGTCGTCGTCTTCCCCGCGCCGTTCGGGCCCAGGAAGCCGACGATCTGGCCCTTCTCGACGCCGAAGGAGACGTCCTGGATGGCTGGAACCGGCCCGTAGCGCTTGGTGAGGCGATCGACCTCGATCATCGCTCGTCGCTCCGCTCCCGTGGAGATGAACGCTGGGTCATCGACCGAAGATCCGCGCTGTCGCGGCTCCCTGCAGGACGACGGGGCTGCGATCCAGTCATGGAGTATAGCACGCGGCTCGGGGCGCCGATGGCCGCCTCAGACGAGCCCCGTGATGCGCCCGTCGGCGTCCACGTCGATCCGCTCCGCGCTGGGGATCCGTGGAAGCCCCGGCATGGTCAGGATGTCCCCGGTGATCGGCACCAGGAAGCCCGCGCCCGCCGAGATCCGCACCTCGCCCACCGTGACCGTGAAGTCTCGCGGCCGGCCAAGCAGGGTCGGATCGTCGGAGAGCGAGCGCTGCGTCTTGGCCATGCAGATCGGGAGCCCGCCGTATCCCAGCGCCTCCGCCTGGGCGATCTGCCCCTCCGCCCGCTTCGTGTAAGCAACCCGCTCGGCCCCGTACATCCGCGTCGCAATGGTGTGGATCTTCGTCTTGACGGGCGCCGCCCAGTCGTAAAGCGGCCGGAACTGCGAGGGCTGCCGGGCCAGGACGTCGACGAGGGCCGCCGCCAGCTGCTCCCCCCCCGCCCCGCCCTCGCCGAAGACGTTGGCGGGCACGGCGGGGACGTCGACCGCCGCGCAGTGCTCGACGATCGCCGCCAGCTCCGCGTCGGTGTCGGAGGGGAAGCGGTTGAGCGCCACGACGACGGGAACGCCGAAGAGATGGATGTCCTCGACGTGCTTCTCGAGGTTCGCCATCCCGCGCTTGATGGCCGGCAGGTCCTCCTGGTCCACGGCGCTCATCGGCACGCCCCCGTGATACTTGAGCGCGCGCGCCGTCGCGACCAGAACGACCCCGTCGGGCCGGAGCCCGGCGTAGCCGCATTTGATGTCGAAGAACTTCTCGGCGCCGAGATCGAACCCGAATCCGGCCTCGGTGACGCAGATCTCGCCGAGCTTGAGGGCCAGCTTCGTCGCGACGACGGAGTTGCAGCCGTGGGCGATGTTGGCGAACGGCCCGCCGTGGACGAGGGCCGGCGTGCCCTCGAGCGTCTGGACCAGGTTGGGGTGGACGGCGTCGCGGAGGAGCGCCGCCATCGCGCCGGTAACCTTGAGGTCCTGGGCGAGCACCGGCCGGCCGTCGAAGGTGAACCCGAGGAGGATTCGCCCCAGGCGCGCCTTGAGGTCCATCAGATCCTCGGCCAGGCAGAGGAGCGCCATCACCTCCGACGCCGCCGTGATCAGGAACCCCTCTTCGCGGGGGTAGCCCTGGAACCGGCCGCCCAGGCCGAGCACGATCTCCCGGAGGGCGCGGTCGTTCATGTCCATGGCGCGGCGGAAGAGGACCTGCCGCGGGTCGATGCGGAGCGCGTTGTCGTGATAGAGGTGGTTGTCCAGGCACGCGGCGAGGAGGTTGTGGGCGGTCTCGACCGCGTGGATGTCGCCGGTGAAATGGAGGTTGATGGCATCGGCCGGGAGGACCTGCGAGCGCCCGCCGCCCGTTCCCCCGCCCTTGATGCCGAGGCACGGACCGATCGACGGCTCGCGGAGCGCGATGACGGCCCGCCGGCCGATCCGCCAGAGAGCCTGCCCCAGCCCGATGGTGACCGTCGTCTTCCCGTCGCCCGGCGGCGTGGGCGTGATGGACGAGACCACCACGAGCTTTCCCGACGGGGCGGCGCGCCGGGCACCCAGCGCCCCGATCGAGACCTTGGCGATCCCGCGGCCGTAGGGGACGAGCTCCTCGTCGGTGAGGCCGATGCTGGCGGCGACCTCGGTGATCGGGCGGGGGCGGGCGTGGGTCACGCGGGGAACCTCCTCCGAGGCGCTCGCCTCGGGCTCTGAGCCGAGACCGGGAGACGGAGGGCGAGAGCCCGCCGGGTCAGTCCCGGCGCCCGGGGTGCGGCACCGTCACGACGCAGGGGCGGGCTCCGGAGTGAGAAGCGGCTCGAGCCAGTCGGGGATCGCGATCATGCGCTGGGTCTCCGGATTCCAGCAGGCGTGCCGAGTCTCCCCGGTCGCGACGGGCTCGTCCGTCTCCGCGTGCCGGACCTCGTAGCGGAAGACGAACGACGCCCGCTTCCGCTCGCTGATCCAGCTCCGGACCCGGAGCAAGTCGTCGAGCCGCGCCGGCTTGACGTACCGCACCGACGCTTCCACGACCGGCATGTGCACCTTCCGGTCCACCGCGGACATCGGGATGCCGTGCTGGCGAAGGAACTCGACGCGACCGACCTCGAAGTACGTGAGGTAGTTGCCGTAGTAGACGATGCCCATGGTGTCGGTCTCGGCGTACCGCACCCGGATCGTCGTCTCGCACACCACGCGGCGCTCGGTCTCCTCAGAGGTACTGGCCGTAGCGGATCTTGACGACCACGTCCCGCACGCGGCGCGACTCGTCCACGGCGGTGAGAAGATCGGCCGTCTTGACGAGCCCGGCGTCCGAGCCCTCCCCTGACTGGTTGACCTTCTCCTCGAGGGCTCGGTGCATCACCTCGGCGACCTCGCCGCCGCTCATCCCGGCCAGCCTGGGCACCAGCGCCTCCACATCGATCGGCTCGAACAGCGTCCGCTCCGCCAGCGTCTCCGCGCGCTTCTTCTGGATCTCGACGATCTCGCGCAGCGCGGGGCCGTCCGGCAGCGGCACCTCGATGAGGTGGTCCAGGCGGCCCGGCGCGATGAGGAAGGAGCCGATCCCGTCGGGCCGGCTGGTCGAGGCCACGACGAGAAGCGACGGAAAGGCGCGGAGCCCGTCGAGCAGCTCGCAGATCCCCATGAGGAGCGGCGCGGCCGCCTCCCGGGCCCGCTCGGGCGGAAGGATGTGCTCGAAGGAGAGCGCCTCGGCGTCCTCGAAGAAGATGACCCCCTTGCCCTCCGAGCCCGCGAGCTGGAACACCTCCTTGATCACCTCCGCCGCCAGCGGGCCGACCTTGGAGGTGAGGGTCGCCAGCCGGAAGTGATAGAAGAGCGCCTCCGACAGGGTGGCCAGCGCCTTCGCGAGCAACGTCTTGCCGTTCCCGGGCGGCCCGTAGAGGAGGCCGCCGCGCGGCGGCGTGATGCCCCAGCGCCGGTAGAGGTCGGGCATGCGGAGGGCGTGGGAGAGGCCGCTGATCGCGGCCTTCGCGGAGTCCGCCCCGCCGATCATCGCGAAGGTCACCGCGGGCCGCGGGACCACCTCCACCCGGCCCCGGAGGTCGCCGAACTTCGGCTCGAGCTTGCCGACCAGGTCGTCGAGCCGGCGCTGGACGGCCCACTCGGCCGTGGGGGCGGCCCCGCTCGACCCCGGTGCGTCACGCACGAGCGGTCAAAAGGTCGGCGGGCCGCCGCCCTTGGGCAGGAGGCGCTCCGCCTTGTCGAAGACGCGATCCTCCACCAGAATGGGCACTCGCGCCCGGAGCGCCAGCGCAATGGCGTCCGAGGGCCTGGAGTCGATGGTGAGCCGGCCCCCCGCCGCCTCGAGGTGCAGCTGCGCGTAGAAGACGTCGTCCCGGAGGTCTGTCACCACAATGCGCTTGAGGGAGGCGCGAAGGTCGCCGAGAACGTTCAGGAACAGGTCGTGCGTGAGCGGGCGCGGCGGCGTGATCCCCTGGAGGGCGATGGCGATCCCGTTGGCCTCGAACTGCCCGATCGCCATCGCGAGCGGCCGCCGGTCACGCTTGCCCTGGAGAAGGACGACCGGCTGCCGCGTGCTCGGGTCGAGCACGACCGCCGTCACCTCCGCTTCCTGCGGGCTCCCCGCGGGGCCGCCCGCCTTCGGCGGCTCCGTCGCGCCCAGGCTCATGAGCCCCGCCAGCGTCACCATGCCCAGCGTCCCCGCCCGCGCTCTTCGCATGGCCCGCCCTCCCTCCGAGGGCGAAGTATACCTCCGGGGTCAGGCTTTGACTTCCCGACATTTCCCGCCGCGGCGCGTCACGGTGACATGGCGAGCCGTCAACGTCGGATCCCGGCTCACCGCTCCAGACGGAACGCGGCGGCGCACGCGCCGGCGAGCACGAGGCTCAGGACGGCGAACATGGGGCCGTAGCCCAGGGCGTGGGCGAGGTAGCCGAACCCCGCGGCGCCCCCCGCCTGGCCGAGGAGGATGAAGGCCATGAACACGCCGACGACCCGACCGCGGCGCTCCGGCGGCGTCACGTCCACGACGAGTGCCGTCAGGGCCGGGTACAGGAGGCCGTGCGCGCCGCCCGCGAGGACGCCGGCGAGCGCGAGGAAAGGCCCCGCCGGGAGGCCGAGGCTCCGCGCGAGGATGCCGAGGCCGGCCAGCAGCACGGTCGCCGCGGCCTGCAGCGCCAGCGCCGGGATGATGACCGCCCGGCGCCCGGCAGTGTCCGCGAGGCTGCTCGCGGTGGCGCGCACGCCGAGCGCCGCGCCCGAGTAGGAGACCGCGAAGAGACCCACCCACCCCACCCCGAGGCTGAGCGCGTAGGTCGGAAAGAAGGTGAACATCACGCCTTGGCCCAGCCCGAACGCGGCCCCCAGCGTCATGGGCAGCCGGGGCGCCGCGACGATCCCGCGCAAGAGGCCCGGCAGGCCTTCGCGTCGCTCGACGGGGCGGCGCTCCGGCAGGTGGCGCAGCCGCGCCGTGATTCCCGCGGCCAAGAGGGGGAGGGCCGCCGCCGCCAGGAACAGACCCCGGAAGCCGGCCCCTCGCACCACGAGCTCGCCGAGGGCGGGCCCCACGGCGCCGGAGACGAGCCCCGAGATCCCGAAGATCCCTAGGGCCTGCCCGCGCCGATCCGGCGGGACCAGGTCGACCACGACCGTGAAGTTCGCGATGAAGAAGACGGAGAAGGCGACGCCCTGGAGCGCACGGAGGAGCGGGAAGAGCCCGAGGGCATCGGGCACCGCCGCGAACAGGAGCGCCGCGCCGGAGGTGAGCACCGCGCCGGTCACTAGGAACGCCCGGTGGCCGCCGCGGTCGACCCACGCCCCGACCACGGGCTGGACGACGATCGCCGTCGCACTGTAGCACGCCATGATCAGACCCAGCTGGCCTTCCGTCGCGCCCAGTCGGTGGAGGTGGAGCGGGAGCAGGACGAAGCCGGCAAGCCCGGTGAAGAAGAGGAGATTCGCGACCGCCAAGGTCAGGAACGCCGGGCTGAGGATCGCCGAGGGCGGCATCGTGGGCCCGGCCGACGCCTGGCCGGTCAGAGGAGAGCCGGCACGTGCTCGCGGCTCTTGACGACCAGAAGCCCGCGCGTGGTCAGGCGCAGCGCGGGGATCGCCGTGAACGTGAGCGTCTGCAGCGTGAGGAGCGGGCGGGCGAGTCCCGAGCCCAGGTCGCGCAACGCTCCGGTCACCCTCTCGAGCCTACGCGCCAGGTCCGGCAGGGGAACGTCGGCGGCGATGCCGCCCAGCGGGAGCGGGAGCTCCGCGCGCACGGCTCCACGGCCGTCCACCACGACGAACCCGCCACCGATCTCCACCACCCGCCGGGCGGCGGCCGCCAGCGTGTCGCGCGAGGCGCCCACGAGGACGAGGTCCGCGGTGTCGAACGACAGCGTGGAGGCGACGGCACCCTCGCGGAGACCGAATCCCTGGACGACTCCGAGACCGCGCCGCAGCCCCGCCCGCCGGTCGCAGACGGCCGCCAGGAGAAGATCCGACGCCGGGTCGCCCTGGACCGCCCCATCGCCGACCGGCAGCGTCGCCTCCGCCTCGGCGGTCACGATGTCTCCGGCGATCCGGATGACGCGAGCGCGGGCGCGCGAGCCCGGGGCCTCCAGGCGGAACGACCCCGGGTCGACCGGCCCCGGTCGCGGGCCGGGGAAGAGCCCCGCCGGCAGCGGCACCTCGGGACACGCCACGAGACACCGGCCCTCGCGGGCGACCACCCGCCCCCGCGCCACGACCACCTCCGGACGCACGGTGCGGAGGTCGGGCAGCACGAGGAAGTCCGCCCAGCGCCCGGGCGCGATCCCGCCGATCTCCCGGTCAAGGCCGAAGTGCTCGGCCGCGTTGAGGCTCGCCATCTGGTAGGCGGTCACCGGCGGGAGCCCGAGGTCGATCGCTCGCTGGACGATGCCGTCCATGTAGCCGCGCGCGAGCAGGTCGGCCGGCCAGATCCCGTCGGACGCGAGCGTCGCCCGGCTCAGGGAGACGCCCGCATGGCGGACCTCCAGCACGGCCTCGAGGTCGCGCCGCACCGAGCCCTCCCGGATCATGACGCGCATGCCGAGACGGAGGCGCTCGAGCGCCTCCGCGGCCGTGATCGGCTCGTGGCACGAGTCGAGCCCGGCGGCGGCGCAGGCCACCAGCCGCGGGCCCCGCGCGCCCGCCGTGTGGCCCTCCACGGTCTTCCCGAGCGTCCGGGCCCGGTCGATCAGCGGCAGGAGCCGCTCGGGCTCCGGCAGGAGCCGGTGCCAGTACACCTCGCCCAGGCCAAGGACGCGCGGGTCCTCGAGGAGGGCGCCGAGCGCCTCGGCGTCGAGCAGCGGCTGACCCGGGCCCGCCTCCGCCGTGAGGTAGGTGATCACCGGGGCAGTGGCGTAGGCGTGGATCGGCTGGACCCGGAGGGTGTCGAGGAACCACCACGCCCCGGGCGTGCCGAGCGCTGACGTGACCTGAACCATCTCCGTGACCAGCCCGGTGAGCCCGCGCGGGATCGCCTCCCGCAGGAGCGCCGGCAGCGCGACGAGAAAGTCGAGATGGGTGTGGCCGTCGATGAACCCCGGGACGAGCACCTTGCCGCGCGCGTCGAGGCGATCGGTCGCCGGGCCCGCCAGGGCCGCGAGGTCCGGCCCGACCGCGGCGACACGACCATCGACCACGGCCACGTCCGCACGGAGGACCTCGCCGGTGTACACGTTGACTACGTCGCCGCCGAGCGCGAGCAGGTCGGCCGGGCCCGCGCCGACCGCCACCCCGAGGAGGCGGCGAATCTCTTCCTCTCTCATGCGGCCTCGCCCGGCGGCATGACCAAAAGCGACCAGGCGCGGCGAGCCTCCCAGGTCCGGCGGAACTCGGCGTACGACAGGACGTGGTAGGCGGTCGTGCCCGAGTGGAGCACGACGGCCTCCGCGCGATCGTCGTAGCCCACCAGGACGGCGAAGTGCGGGACGGACACCGGCCCCCGCCCGAGGTCCTGGAAGACGATGACCGGACGACCCCGGCGGAGCTCCGCCTTGGCGCGCTCGAGGGTGCCCTCGAACGCTTGGGTTCGGAACCCCCGCCGGCGCGCCTCGAACTCGAGCTCGAGATTCAGGACGCCGCGGGCGGAGGGCAGGTAGAGGGCACGCCCGATCTCCTCCGCGTCGGCCGGAGCGCCCCAGTACCGGAGGACCATGGCGAGCGCCGCCGGACCGCACTGGTAGGCTTCCTGGGCGATGAACGGCACGGTGGCGATGAGGTGTCCCTGGCCCGCGGCGACGTCGGCACGGACCGTATCCAGCGAGATCGACGCGCACCCGCTTCCGAGGAGGCCCGCCAGGAGGAGCGCGAGGCGCGCGCGCCCTCCGAAAGGTTGGAGCGGGCGGCGCATCGCGCTTACTATAGCTCGACTCGACATGGCCCAGGACGCGATCGTGCACAGCTGCTGGGTCTGCGGCGCGATCATGCGCGAAATCAAGTGCAAGATCGTCTGCCCGCGCTGCGGATACACGCGCGACTGCTCGGATCCCTGATCCCCCGGCGCCCGCGGTGACGATCGACAAGGCGCTCCGGCTGGCGGCCGCCGACGCGGCGCACGGCGCCGTCACGTTCCCGGCGGACCTTCACGGCTTTCCCGGCATCGCGCACGGCGGCGCGGTCGCCGCGCTGTTCCACCGGCTCGCGCTGCCGCGGCCGCCCGTGGCGCTCAGGGTGGAGCTGCTTCGCGGCGTCCCCACCGCGACGCCGCTCGCCCTCCGCACCGGCAGCGAGGGCGCGACCGCGCGCCTGGCGCTGAGCCAGAACGAGCGCACCCTGGCCGTGGCGACCTTCCAGCGCACGGACCTCGTCCCGCCCGACGTCGCCCCTCTCCGAGCCCGGTGGGCCGCCGACCGCGACGGCCACGAGGAGGTGCCCGGCACGGCGACCTGCCTCGCGTGCGGGTCGGCGAACCCGCTCGGGCTCGGCGTCCGATTCCTGGTGAACGGGCGCTTCCTGTGGAAGGAGTACGTCCCGCCGGCGACCTACCGGACGCAGGACGGCGCGCATCCGGCCCTCGCGCTCATCCTGATGGACGAGCTGGGCTGGTGGCTGGGCGCCCTCGCCCAGCGGGAGTGCGGCGTGACCACGGACGTCCGGATCACGCTCTTCGAGGCGCTCCCCTTCGCCCCGCTCCTCGTGATCGGTGACCGCACCGCCGTCGCGATCGACGCCGACGATCCGCGGGGCCGCTACTCCCGGGCGAGCGGCGTCCTGCTCGGTCCGGGGGGCACGCTCCTGGCTGCCGCGGAGGTTCGCTTCGGTGGAAGCCGCGCGTACACCCGCCGCCTGATCGAGCCGTTCCTGTCGACGACCCCCGTCGACGACCTGGCGCGGTGGTTTCCCAGTGTTCGGGAGCTCGCCCGCAAGGAGTCCGCCGGCTGACCAGCCCACGGGCGATTTCCGCTTGCAAACTCCTGCATTCGTGGTGAAAATGGCCTCCGAGGCGCTGGATAGCGTGAAGAACATCATCGTGTACAGCCGGGATCTAAAGGCGCAGAATCTTTATCCAAGACGCATCATTTCCCCCCCGTCGCCCAACAAGTGCTGTCCTGGTCGAATGGAGGTCTTGGGCCGACCCCGGCTCGATGAGCAGGGCCGGCGCTTCTCCTACAAGCGGTGCAAGGTTTGCGGCTTTGCGCTCCGCCACTTCCTGGATCCCGTGGGTACGATCCTCACCCCGGCCTCTCATGATCCGAAGGCCCGTAAGCCCATGGCGGGGAAGGACAATCGGCCCGTCGGTCCGGTGCCGGCGCCCGAGCGCGGGCTCCAGCTCGCGTCGGCGCGCAAGTCCGTGCCGACCCGCCATGTGCCCCGCTCGGCTTCCCCCCGGCGGTCCCACCCGGTCGAGGTCAGTCGGAAGAGCGCGGGGCGGCGGCGGCGCTAGGAGCCGCCCCCCCTGGGTCGCCAGGCCCTTCGTCTCACGCCGGCTCCCCGTCGGAGCCGAGCTCATCAATGCTTGAGGCTCAGCTGGAGTGATTCCGTATGGACAGGCTCGTCGAGTGGCCGCTTTGGTCGGCCGAGCAGATCGTCGAGGCGCTTCCCGGCCTCGTGGCCGTGGTGGAGCTCCACCTCCAGGACCTTCCGTTCGAGCACCTCGAGAAGAATCGCGCCGCTGTTGAGATCCTGAAGAGCGAGGCCCCGGACACCGCCCAGGTCCGGGACGGCTCCCGGAGCCGGGACCTCACCACGCTGGGCTTCGCGCTCGACGTCCTCGGCCGCCGCGCGGCCCGGGACGGCGAGCTCGCCGAGGCGTTGCGTCTCTTCCAGGCCGCCCACGAGCTGTTCCGGCGGGCCAGCCCCCTGCTGCACGCGACCCGTCCGATGCGCCAGGCTCTCGGCAACGCGGTGCGGGCCCTCGTGATCGACCAGGTGGCGCGATGCCGGCGGGGGGAGGTCAGCGTGCGGGCCACGCGGGCGAACCTCGCCGCATTCGTCAATTCGGCCTGGGGCGCGATGCCGACCCAGATGGCGCGGGCGATCGACGAGATGATCCTGCTCGAGCTCGAGCGGGCCCGGCTGGCCGCCGAGACCGACCCCGAAGCCCGCGATCGTCTCGTCCAGGAGAACATCGAAGCGGTGCTCGAGCTCGAGGTGCCGACACGGCTCGAGCGCATCCGCCGGGACTGGGAGGACATCGGCGAGCGGATCGCGCCCGCCGCCGTGCGGCGCGGGCAGCGAGCGGCCCGGCGCCCCGAGCCCCTGTCCACCCTCGTGCCTCAAGTCATCTGGGCGGAGATCCGCCAGGCGGTCGAGCGGGGCGACGCCGAGGCGCTCGGGCAAGCCCTGGCCGACGTGCGGGACGAGCTGGAGGCGAACCTGCGCTTGCGACTGGACGCGAAGCCCGAGCACCGAGAGCCGGTTTCGGAGCTCCGGGTGGTCGGCGCCGCCGACCCCCTCTTCCACCAGGCTCGCGAGCTCCTCCTCCGGCGCGACCCCCGGGCCCTCGACGAGTTCGCCGACCTGCACTACCGCCGCAGCGCGAACACCATCGCGAAGGAGTGGTACGCCTACGCGCTGACGCTGTTCGGTCAAGCCACCGACATCCACGACGTCATCGAGCTGCTGGAGGCGGCCATCACCTCCGACCGTTTCCACGAGCAGCGCGGGTGGACGGCGCGCTGGAACCTCGCCTGCGCCCTCCGCCGCCTGCCGTCCCGCGCGGACGAGGCGCTCGACGTGCTTCTGCCCGTGCTGGACCTGGACGCCCACCCGACGGAGGCCTTCGAGCTGTGCCTCCTCTGGGCGATCGAGCAGGGCCGCGCGGACGTGCTGTCCACGCTCTGCCTCCGCGCACGTCACTACGAGGGCCAGCTCCTCGCGGCCCTCCACGACGCGGAGACGCCGGGCAACGGCGGCGCGGCGGCGCGGTTCCGCGACCACTTCCGCCGGATCAACCGGATCCTCCGGGACCCGGACCGCGTGTTCCCCGACCCCCGCGAGCGCCTGCTCTTCGAGGAGCTGGACCGGCTGACGCGGGACTTCATCGAGACCTCGCTTGTCGCCGCGGGCGTCGAGTGGTTCCGGCAGCGGGTGGCGGCTGGCCCCGAGGCGGGCGTCTTCAAGAACTGGGACTGCGCCGCCACGCTCAACGAGGAGGCGCGGGATCTCGCCGCGAGCTGGCGCTGCCGCCTCCACAGCTGGCGCATTACCCTGCACCGGCGCAATGTCGAGCCGCGAAAGAAGGCCCAGTTCCTGCGCGGGCTCCTCGGCTGGGCCCAGCGTCACGGGTTCCGCGAGGAGGCGCTCCGCATCCTCCGGCAGGGCTGGGGGGAGACCAGCTTCTCGGAGGCCGACGCGCGCCTGTGGGCCGAACGGCTCGGCGCGCCGCTCGCCGAGGTCATCGAGGCGGGAGAACGCGCGAGGGCCGAGGACGAGGCCTCGCCGGGCGGCGACGCGGAGTCGGCGGGCCCAGTGGTGTCGGCCTCGGACGGAGCGCGGGAAGGTCAGCCGCGGGCCGGCGATCCGGCCGCGCGTCGCGCCGCCCTCGCGCTGATGCTCGACTGGGAGAACGTCAAGGTGAGCCTCGCCCGTCACCTGGACGAGCTCCCGGAGTTGCGGGCCCAGGAGAGTCGCGCGAGGCTCGGGGGCGTCGAGCTCGCCGCCCGGCTTCTCGACGCGGCCTGGCGACACGGTCTCCCCCGGCAGCGCTGGGCCGTCGCCGACTGGGATCGGGACTTCTTCGAGGGCGATCAGAAGGCCGTCCGGAGCGCGCGGTTCTCCACGGACATCGCCGGGCGGGACAAGGCCAACGCTTCCGATCACGTGCTCCGGGAGAAGATCCACCTCGTCTTGCGCGAGCACCCGGAGATCCCGGTGTACGTCATCGCGACCGGGGACGGAGACTTCCACGAGGTCGTCACGACACTCCAGGCCCAGGGCAAGCGGGTCATCCTCTGGACGACGCGGCGATCGGTCAGCGAGAGCTACGGGGGGAGCCTGCGGGGGCCGGACCGGGTCCGCATCGAGTGGCTGGAGGATCTGGTCTTCGGGGAGGGAGCCGGCAGCGACGCGAGGTGAGCCGGCCGGCGGACGAACCGGCGAGTCAGGTGGCGCGGAAGCGGCGGAGAATCGCCTCGAGCTCCTCGCCGGCGCGGTGCCGCTCGCGCATCACGGCCTCATGACGCTCCTGCATGTCGGCGAGCTCGCGCTCGAGATGCTCACGCTCGCGGGCCAGCGTCTCGTGGCTCGCCCGGAGCGCCGTCAGCGCCCGTTGCGCCTCCTCGCGCTCCTGGGCGAGGCGCCCGTGCTCGCGCGCCAGAGTGTCCTGATTCGCCCGGAGCGAGGACATCGCGGTGCGGGCCTGCTCATGCTCGTGACCGAGCCGCTCGTGGGCGGCGCGTAGCTCGCCGAGCTCCCACGCGAGGCGATCGGCGGTCTGGCGGTACTCGTCGTGCTCCCGGGCGAGGGCCTCGACGTTGGAGACGAAGCCGTCCCAGTCGAGCACGATCTGCCGGACTGCCTCCACGACCGACCGCAGCTCACCGAACTTCACCTCGCCCATCGCGTCCTCCTGCCCCGAGTCACCCGAACGGGAGACTCACGATAGCCCAGCGCGTCGCTCCGCCGCAAGCCTGGGCAGCCCCAAACAGGTGGAGAGGTCCGGGCGCCGGCCCGGGGCGGGAACACGGCCGGGGACCCCTTGACGCCGCCCCCCGGGCCGCCTACCGTCTGCCTACCCGGTTCCAATCGGCGGATCCACGGAGGGTCACGGATGGATAGCCGGCGTCGGTCGCGTGGCGGCCCAGCCCGGGCGATCGCGCTCAGCCTCTTTTTCATCGTCTGGAGCGCCGGATCGGCGGCAGCCGGCCCGAGCTTCGACGGACAGGGTCGCGTCACCGGGGTCGATGCGGAGCGGAGCACCGTCACGATCCAGCACGGCGGCATCCCGGGACTCCTTCCCGCCACCCGGACAGCGTTTCCGGTCCAGAGCGCCGATGTCCTCCGGGGCGTGCACACCGGGGACCGGGTCCGCTTCACGCTGGGAGCCGCCGACGAGTCCCACGGGCTCCTGGCCGTGACGAGCCTCGCCACCGACGGCGCGTGGAGCGCCGGCGCGCTCGACCGCATCGCGGCAAGCGTCACGATGGTCCTCGCCCTCCTGACGCTCGCCGCCGTCGCGGCCGTGGGCATCCTGCTCTGGCGGGAGCTGCAGTCCCTTCGCCGCCAGGTGATCGCGCTCGACCACGACGCCGGAACGCTCCGGGGCCTCGTCGCCGACACGCAGGACGGGGTGCGCGAGATCGCGCGGGCACTGGAGGAGGCGGCGACGGCGCTCCGCGTGGGTTATGTCCAGGAGCTCCGCCGGCGGTTCGTCCCGACCTCCTCCCCGGGCGCGACGGAGGTGGCGGACGACAAGCGATCCGGCGACGGGGCCGGCGCGCTGGTCGTCGTCCAGCGGGGGCGGGGCGAGCTGTATCGCGCCGTCGAGGGCGGCGCGGCGGGGCCCGGCCTCGCCGTGATCTGGGACCGCCGGCGCGGCGAGCGCCGCCGAGGCGCCCGCCGCGCCGTCAGCCACGAGCGCCGCTCCAGCGAGCGACGGGGCTCGCCGCCGGAGACGTGGACGCGGCTCGGATTCCACCTGGTGGCGGGCGGAATCACCGAGATCGCCAGGACCCCGCGCGTCCTGCGGCCCGCGAGCGGCGAGCGCGGCGCGCCGCGCTGATCGGGGCGGCCGACACCCGAGCGCCCGGGCCGCATCATTCCCGCGGCCGGCCCGCCGGGTACAGGGCCGCGATCGTCCCCGCTCCGGCGATCGCCGCGGCCGTCCACCACGCCGCCACGTAGCCGAGCTCGCTTGCGCACAACCCCAGCAGGATCGATCCGCCGGAGATGCCCAGCTCCCAGGCGGTATAGAGCGTGCCTATCGCGCGGCCCCGCTCCCCGGGCGTGACGCGGTCGGCGGTCATCGCCAGGAGCGCCGGCTGTCCCGCGCCGAAGCCCACGCCGTAGAGCACCGCCGCGCCGAGAAAGGCCCTCTGGGACGCGGCGAGGCCGAGCAGCACGAGGCTCGCCCCGGAGATGGCGAGGGCCGGCGCGATCACGGCCCGCCGCCCGACGCGGTCCGAGAGCCGCCCGGCGGGGGATCGTACCGCGAGGCTCACCAGGGCGAACACCGTGTAGAAGAGTCCGGGGTTCCCGAGACGGCGCCGCTCGGCGAAGAGCGGCAGGAGCGCCGCGAGGCCGCCATAGGAGACGTAGAGCGCCAGGACGAGCCCCGCCGGGTAGACCGCGGCCGTGCTGAACCAGCGGCGCCAGAATCGCGCGACCACGCCCGTCGTGGCCGCTGACGCGACCGACGCCCGGATAGGACCGGGCGCGGATCCGGCCGAGGGCCGCGTCTCCGGCAGGGTCCAGGCCAGCGTGAGGGCCACCGCCTCGATCGCCGTCGCGACGAGGAACGTCGCGGTGAAGCCTATCCGACGCACCAGCTCGCCCCCCACGTACGGCCCGGCGGCGAGCGCGACCGCCGAGGCGAGGCTGTAGATGCCCATCGCGGCGCCGCGGCGCTCGGGAGGCGTGAGGTCCGTCGCCATCACGGTGGCCGCCGTCGGACCGAGCCCCATGCCCGTCCCGTGGAACAGCCGGAGGACCAGCAGCCCGGGAATCGATCCGACCGCCGCATAGCCGAGCGGCGCCAGCAGGAAGATCGCCGTGCCGAGGAGGACGAGGGGCCGACGACCGAGGCGATCGGCGAGATCCCCGGCGATCGGGCGCGGCACCATCGCAGCCAGGGCGAAGGCGCCCATGATGAACCCCACGTGCGCCTCCCGGGCCCCCAGCTCGGCGGCGTAGAGCGGGATGACCGGCAGCAGCAGCTGGAAGCCGAGATAAAAGAGGAGCGAGGCCAGCCAGAGGACGACGAACGGACGACGCACGCCGGGCGCGGCGGGGCTCGGATCAGCGGCCCAGGAGCGCGCGGGCCCGGGTCACCACGTGCTCCACGGTGAACCCGAGCTCCTTCATGACCACCTCTCCCGGCGCCGACGCGCCGAAGCGGTCGATGCCCACGACGGCGCCGGCGGTCCCGACCCAGCGCTCCCACCCGAAGGTCGCGCCGGCCTCCACGGCGAGCCGTCGCGGCACTGCCCGGGGCAGCACCGTCTCCCGGTACTCCGGGGACTCGGCGTCGAACAGCTCCCACGCGGGCATGCTGACGGCCCGCGCGCGGATGCCGTCCTTCGCCAGGGCGGCCTGCGCGGCCGTGACGAGCTGGACCTCCGAGCCTGTCCCGATCAGGATCAGGTCAGGGGCGCCGCCCGGCGCCTCCGCGAGCACGTAGGCCCCGCGCCGGAGGCCGTCGGCCGGAGCGTAGACCGTCCGGTCGAGCACGGGGACCTTCTGCCGGGTGAGGACGAGGGCGGTCGGCCCGTGGCGGCGCGCGAGCGCGACCTGCCAGGCGACCACGGTCTCGGCGGCGTCGGCCGGCCGGATGACGACCAGGTTCGGCATCGCGCGGAGCGCCGCCAAGTGCTCGACCGGCTCGTGGGTGGGGCCGTCCTCCCCCACGCCGATCGAGTCGTGTGTCCAGACGTAGACCACGGGCAGCTCGGACAGCGCGGCCAGCCGCACCGCCGGGCGCATGTAATCGGAGAACACGAAGAAGGTCCCGCAGAACACGAGGAGCCCGCCGTGGTAGATGATGCCGTTGGCGATCGACCCCATCGCGTGCTCGCGCACGCCGAAGTGGAGGTGCCGCCCCTCGGGCGTCTCGCGGAGGAATGACCCCGCGGTCTTGACGAGGGTCTTGGTCGATGGGGCGAGGTCGGCGTCGCCGCCCACCAGATGCGGCAGGCGCGGTGATACGGCGGCGAGCACGGCGCCGCTCGCGTCGCGGGTCGCCACGGGCGTGTCCGGGGGGAAGCGTGGGAGGTCCTGGTCCCAGCCGGGAGTGAGCGTCCGCGCCTGGCCGTCGGCCCACTGGGCGGCGAGGTCCGGGAAGGCCCGGCGCCAGGCGTCGAGCCGCGCCCGCCACTCCGCCTCCGCCCGCGCGCCGTTGGCCAGGGCCTCGCGGAAGCGACGGACCGCGGGCTCCGGAAGGAGGAACGCGGGCTCGAGCGGCCAGCCGAGGGCCTGCTTCGCGCCGCGCAGCTCCGCGTCGCCCAGGGGCTCGCCGTGGGCCTCATGGGTCCCGGCCTTCTTCGGCGCCCCGTAGCCGATGATGGTCCGCACGGCGACGAGCGACGGGCGCTCCACCTCGGCCCGCGCGTCGCGGATCGCCTTGTCGATCGCGTCGAGGTCGTTGCCGTCGGGCACCGCCTGGGTGTGCCACCCGAGCCCCTCGAACCGCCGGGGCACGTCCTCCGAGAACGAGAGCGACGCCTTTCCGGCGAGCGACACGTGGTTGTCGTCGTAGAGCACGATCAGCTTGCCGAGCCCCAGGTGCCCGGCGAGCGACGACGCCTCCGCGGCGACCCCCTCCATGAGATCGCCGTCCGAGCACAGCGCGTACGTGTGATGGTCGACCACGACGTGGCCCGGCCGGTTGAGCCGAGCGGCCAAGTGGCGCTCGGCGATCGCCATGCCGACGGCGTTCGCGAGCCCCTGACCGAGCGGGCCCGTCGTCGCCTCCACTCCCGGGGTGAGCCCGAACTCCGGGTGGCCCGGCGTCTTCGAGCCCCACTGGCGGAAGCGCTTGATCTCCTCGAGCGGCAAGGCATAACCCGTGAGGTGGAGCAGCGCGTAGAGCAGCATCGAGCCATGGCCGGCGGAGAGGACGAACCGGTCGCGATCGGGCCACGCCGGATCAGCCGGGTGGTGGCGCAGGAAGCGCGTCCACAGCACGTAGGCCATCGAGGCCGCGCCCATCGGCAGGCCGGGATGGCCGGACTTCGCCTGCTGCACGGCGTCGGCCGCCAGGAACCGGATCGTGTTGACGCAGAGCTGGTCGAGGTCCCGATCCGTCATGACGCCGATCTCCTCTCCGCGGTCGTGTGCGGCACCAGGAGGTCGTAGAGCTGGCGGTGCCGGGCCAGGCCGATCCGGTAGCGGGCGTGCCGCGCGGCATCGGCCGGGATCGGCGCCTCGGTGCCGGCCGGCGCGGTCTCGAGCGACGGGATCAGCCCGAGGGCCTCGCTCGCGAGGAGGACGGCCCCCCGGCTCGATCCCTCGGGCTCCGCGGACGGCGTGATCGCGACGCCGAGGGCATCCGCCATGATCCGGCTCCACGCGGGCGAGGCCGCCAGCGCGGCGCCCGTCCCCACGACCTCCCGGAGCGCCGGGCAGGCCTCGCGCAGTCGCTCATGGATCATCGCGAAGCGGTACGCTACCGTCTCGAGCGCCGCCCGCACGATGTCGACGGGTCGCGTCGCGAGCGAGAGGCCCACGAGCGCGGCCCGCGCGCCGGCCGCCCACCCGAGACTCCGCTCCCCGGCCAGGAACGGGAGCATCGTGAGACCGTGGGCATCGGGCTCCATGGCCTGGAGCGTCTCCTCCACGCGCTCGAGCGGCGGCAGGTGGAGCGTCTCGGTGAGCCACGCGTAGAGGCTCCCGCCGTTGGACAAGGAGCCGCCGAGCAGGAGGCGGCGGCGATCCACGCGGTAGCACCACAGGCCGTCCGGGATCGCCACCGTGTCGGCGGGCATGCAGACGCGCATCGCGCCGGAGGTCCCGACCATGAGGGCCGCCCGGTCGGCCGTCGTGCAGCCGGCGCCGACGTTGGAGCAGGCGCCGTCGCCCATCGCCGGGAGCCACGGCACCTCCGTCAGCCGGGGCCACCTGGACGCGAACTCCGGCCGGAGCCCCCGGAAGGACTGGTCCAGGTCAACCAGGGGGCCGAGATGCTCGACGCCGAGCCCCAGCATCTCGAGGATGCCCGGGTCCCAGCGCCGCGCCCACTGGTCGAAGAGCCCGGTGCCGGAGGCCATCGAGACGCTGGTGCGAAGCTCGCCGAAGAGGCGGACTCCCACGTACTCCCCGAACGAGACCCAGTGCCGCGCGCGACGAAACGCGGCCGGATCGCGCTCCCGGAGCCACCAGAGTCGGGCGGGAAGATAGGACGTGTGAAGCCGGCATCCCACCCGCCCGTGGTACGCCTTCTCGTCGACGCGCGCGCGGAGCGCCTCCACGGCGCCGACGCTGCGGGTGTCCGCCCAAGAGTAGACGGGGGTGCACGGGCGATCGTCCGCGCCGAGCCCGAGCACCGTGTGCCAGAACGTGCTGGTGGCGACCGCCGCCACATCCGCGGCCCGCGCGCCCAGCGCCGCCATGAGGGCGTCGAGTGCCTCCGCGGTGAGCGCGAGCAGGCAGTCCGCGTCGATCTCGACGCCGCCATCGGGAGTCGTCGTCGGCTCGTACGGCTGCCGGGACCCGAGGCCCAGGCCCCGGCCGAGCTGGTCGAAGGCCAGCGCCCGCACCGACGACGAGCCCACGTCCAGCGCGACGAGGATCGGCACCATCATTCTCATGGTAGCAGAGCGCTCCGGGCGTCGGCCCGCGCCGGCCCCGCGTCTCCCGCGTCCTGGCGCGCCCGCCCTACAATCGGCTCGTGGACCTCGAGGTCATCCCCGCGGGCTGGTTCTGGATGGGCTGGGAGGATGGCTTGCCCGATGCGCGGCCGCGGCGCCGGATCTGGCTCGACGCGTTCGCCATCGCCCCGCGCCCGGTCACGACCGCCGAGTACGGCGCCTACCTGCGGGCGACCGGGAGGCCGCCGCCGCCCTTCTGGACCGATTCACGCTTCGGCGACCCGCAGCAGCCCGTTGTCGGCGTGAACTGGATGGAGGCCGTGGCGTATTGCGACTGGCTCACGCGCGAGACCGGCCGTCCCCACCGGCTGCCGACGGAGGCCGAGTGGGAGCGCGCCGCCCGGGGTGGCCTGGAAGGCGCTCGCTACGCGTGGGGCGACGAGCCGCCGTCGCGGTGGTTCGGTCCGGGTGGCGGGGCGCTCGCGGCGCCCCCCACGGTGGGCGGGGGCCCCGCGAACGGCTTCGGGCTCACCGATCTCGCGGGCACGGTCCACGAGTGGTGCCGCGACTGGTACGCGGAGGACGCCTACGCGCAGGCCCCGGACCGGAACCCGACCGGGCCGCCCGACGGCGCTCGCCGCGTGTCGCGCGGTGGCGCCTGGCGCCACCAAGCGCCGTGGAGCCCGGTGGCGCATCGCTCGAGCCTCCCGCCCCACCTCCGCTACTCGGACTACGGCTTCCGGGTGGCGGGCGGGGCGTCGCCCATCGCCTAGGGCAGCCGGCCGATCGCCTTGTCGAGCAGCGTCTTCACCTTGTCGATCGGCACGCCCGCGCCGCCGTTGTGGCCGACCGAGATGCCCATCCCCTTCGCCTCGGCGAAGCAGCCCGTGGAGACGGGCATCCCCTTTCCCGACGACGGCGGCGTCATGAGCACACACCGGCCTTTGCCGAAGTCCCTCTTCTCCTCGCTCCAGCCCTGAGCCTTGAGGCTCTCGAACATCTGCTTGATCTTCGCGAGTCCCGCCTCGCGCGGCGCGCCCTGAGGCGCGCGCACGAGGGCGACCGAGACGCTGGCCTGGGGGCCGGCCGGCCACGTGCACATGCCCATCGTCTCGCCCTTCGACGGCCCCTCCGACACGACGATGTCGTTCTCGCTGGGCGGGCCCGGCGTGCCGCCCACCGCGGCGGCGACCTCGGCGGACGTCAAGAGCGAGCAGGCGTGCATCTTCGTGTCGGCGCCTTGGGCGGCGCCGAGCCCGGTCGCGACCGTCATCAGCACGCCGACCCGCACCATCGTCGCCTTCATCCGTCGCCCCTCGCGCGTCTGGCCGCGGGTGACCGCCCGCGGATGGCTGGCGACCTTGACAGCCCGGCCGCCGTCTCGATTATCCTCGATCCGTGCGGCTCACGGCGGGCCAGCTGGCGGACTTCCACGAGCAGGGCTTCCTGATCCTGCCCGCCCTGTTCTCGCGCGCGGAGGTCGACGTCCTGCGCGCGGCAGTCCCCCGGCTGCTCGCCGAGGACACCCCGGCCAACATCCGCGAGAAGGCGAGCGGCGAGGTCCGGACCGTCATGGGCCTCCACCTCCGGAGCGAGGCCTTCGCGCGCCTCTGCCGGCATCCCCGGTTCGTCGAGCCGGCGCGCCAGATCCTCGGCACCGATCGGCTCTACGTCCAGCAGGCCAAGATCAACGCCAAGGTGGCGTTCTCCGGAGAGGCCTGGCAGTGGCACTACGACTTCGCCACGCACCACGCGGAGGACGGCGTGCCCGAGCCGCTCGCGCTGAACCTCCACGTGTTCCTCGACGACGTCACCGAGCACAACGGGCCCCTGGTCTTCATCCGGGGCTCCCACCGGGACGGCCCCGTCCGCACTGCGCTCGACACGGAGAGCACGAGCTACGCCCTCTGGACGGTGGACAACGAGACCGTCGCGCGGCTGGCGGGGGCGGGTGGCCTCGTGACGGCCACGGGCGTCGCGGGAACCGCGCTCATCTTCGGCGATTGCCTCGTCCACGGCTCGCGGCCCAACATGTCGCCTTGGGACCGGTCGATCTTCTCGGTCATCCTCAACCCGATCGCCAACGCCCAGACGCGCTTCGCGCGCCCGGACTACAAGCACCACCGGGACTTTGCGCCGGTCGTCCCGCTGGCCGAGGACTGCCTCGTGACCCTGCGGGCGGGCGTGACGACCTGACCGAGGCGCCCGTCCCCGCGGCCCCTCTCCGCGCGGTCGTCTCGCTCGACGCGCTCCGGCAGAATCTCGCCCTGGTCCGGCGGGGGCTCCCGGCGGACACGGAGCTCATCGCCTGCGTCAAGGCGAACGCCTACGGCCACGGCCTCCAGGCGGTGGCCGCCTGCCTCGAGACAGAGGGGGTCCGCTGGCTGTCGCTCGGGAGTCCCGCGGACGCGCTCACCCTTCGCCGCCGGGGCATCGCCTGCGACATCCTGCTGTTCCCGACCGGGCTCGGCGGCTCCCCGGCGCCACTGCTCGAGGCCGGCATCACGGTCAGCGTCCAGTCGTTCGACGAGGCCGCGCAGCTCGCCCGGGCCGCCCGCTCTCGTCCGCCATCGATCTTCCTGAAGGTGGACAGCGGGCTCGGGCGCGTGGGCGCGCCGCTGGGAGAGGCCGTCGGCCTGGCCGCACGGATCCGGGCCGAGCTGCCGGACGTCACGCTGGCGGGCGTGTTCACGCACCTGCCGTTCGGGGGGCCCGACAGCACGGCCTGGGTCGAGGAGCGGCTCGCGGAGTTCGGGCGGGTGGCCGCCCTGATCCGCGCGGCCACGCCCGGGCCGCTCTTGGTCCAGGCCCTCGCCAGCGCCGGCGTCGCCGCCGGCATGAAGGCGCCCGAGGCCAATGCCGTCTGCCCGGGCTCGCTCCTGTATGGCATCGAGCCCCCGTGGCTGCCCGCTCCGCTCGGGACGCGCCCGGTGCTGACGGAGGTCCGCACCGTCCTCGAGACGATTCGCGCGGTCCCGCCCGGGACGCGATACGGGTACGGTGGCGGCCGGGTCGCCGCCCGAGCGACCCGGCTCGGCGCCTTGCCGATCGGCTACTCGAATTCCATCCTCGTGCCGAAGGCGGGACAGAAGGTCCGCGTGGCGGGCCGCGAGGCACCGGTGCTCTCGGTCTCGCTCGAGCACGCCGTCGTGGACCTGAGCGAGGTCGCGGACGCGCAGATCGGCTCTCCCGTGCGTCTCCTGGCCGGCGATCCCTCGGTGGGCCCCACCCTCGCCGAGGTGGCGTCGCAGCAAGGGCGCACCGCGCTGGAGGTGCTGGTCTCCCTGACCGGCCGGGCGTCCTACGAGTACTCCGACGCGGGCCCGCCACGCCCGAGCGCCGGGATATGATCGACGCGGGCATCGCGGCGCCCTCTCCGCGTTTGGGCGAGTGTGGCGCCTTGAGCTCGCCCCCGACAAGGAGCGCATGATGGCAGGGTCGGTGTGGAGCGAGCCGCGCGTGGCGCTGGTCACCGGCGGGGCGGCGGGGATCGGGCGCGCGGAGGCGGTCGCCCTCGCCGAGGCCGGGGCCGACGTGGCGATCCTCGCCCACACCGACCTCGCCGGCGCCGAGGAGACGGCGCGCCGGTGCCGGGCCGCGGGCCGCCGCGCCCTGGTCGTCCGGGCGGACGTCCGCCGGTCGGACGAGGTCCGCCACGCAGTGGACGAGGTGGTGCGGGCGCTGGGGCGGCTCGACGTCCTGGTCAACAACGCGGGCGCCCTCGGCGCGCAGCTCAACGTGCCGCTCCTCGAGCTCGACGAGGCCACCTGGCACCTGATGGTGGACTCGCACCTCACCGGCACGTTCCTCTGCCTCAAGCACGCGGCGCCCCACATGGTGCGCCAGCGCTGGGGGCGCGTCGTCAACACGTCCTCGGTCCACGGCCGCATCGGCGGACGGGCGACCCTCGGGCACTACGGCGCCGCCAAGGCGGGCGTCATCGCCCTCACCCGCACCGCGGCGCGGGAGCTCGGGCCCCACGGCGTCACGGTCAACGCCGTCTCGCCCGGCTACGTCGACACCGAGCGCCTCGGCAGCACGCTCGCCAAGGAGCGGCTCGACGCCCTCGCCCGGCAGATTCCGGTCGGCCGCATCGGGAAGCCGGCGGAGATCGCGTCGGCGGTGGTCTTCCTCGCGTCCGACGGCGCGGCGTTCGTGAACGGCGCGGTCCTCGACATCCACGGCGGCCGGATGGAGTACGTTTGAGGGGTCAGGCCCTGACTTTGACTTTCGCCGAACTCACGGTCTGACCCCACAGGAGGAGCCTCTCGTGCAGCCACAGGGTTCGCTCACGCCCCAGGCCATCGCCGAGCTCCAGCGCCACGTGGGCTACGGCGCCACGTGGCTCGGCCCCGTCCTCGTCGCGGGCGAGGGCTGCCGCGTCACGGACATCGACGGGAAGTCGTACATCGACTGCACCGCCCAGGCCTGGACGCTCGCCCTCGGATACAACCACCCGGAGGTCATGGAGGCCGCGCTCGCGCAAATGCGGTCGCTGCCGCACGTGCGCGCGGGCTTCCCGACGCTCCCGCGGCTCCAGCTCGCCAAGCGCCTGGCCGACCTCTGCCCCGGGCGGCTCAACATCGTGACGTACGCGCCGACCGGCTCGCTCGGCATCGAGTCGGCGATGAAGCTCGCGATGATCAACCGGCCTGCCGCGCACCGGTTCGTGACCTTCTATCACGCGTACCACGGCAACACGCTGGCGACCATGGCCGCGTCGTGGAGTCCCACGCGCACGAGCGGCCGCTACGGGCCCGGCGTGAAGTTCATGCCGTTCATGCAGAACTTCGTGCGGGTGCCGAACCCGTACGCCTACCGCTGCTGGCGGCGCGCCCAGCACGGGCCGGACGGCCAGTGCGACGCCGGCTGCGCGGCGCCGATCCGGGACACGCTCCGGCGCGGGGTCGACGGGCCGGTGGCGGCAATCATGCTGGAGCCGATCCAGGGGAACGGGGGCGGCATCGTCTTCCCGGCGGCGTTCGTGCGCGAGGTGCGGCAGATCGCCGACGAGTTCGAGGCGCTCCTGATCTTCGACGAGATCCAGACCGGGTTCGGGCGGACGGGACGGATGTTCGCCGCCGAGGGGCTCGGCGTGACGCCGGACATCATGGTGCTGTCGAAGGCGATCGGCGGCGGGTTCCCCCTGGCCGCCGTCGTCTCCGACGACCGGCTGAAGCAGTTCGAGGCCACCGGGGAGGACGTCTACACGTTCGGCTCCAACCCCGTCGCCCAGGCGGCCGCGCTCAAGGTGATCGAGATCCTGGAGCGCGACCGGATCCCCGAGCATGCGGGAAAGATGGGCGCGCTCTTCACGCGCGGGCTCAAGGCCCTCCAGGCCGAGTACCCTCAGATCGGCGACATCCGCGGGCCGGGACTGTTCCTGGGCGTCGAACTGGTCACGGATCCGGAGACGCGCGAGCCGGCCCCGGCCGAGGCCAAGCGCCTGGTCGCCGAGGCGTGGCAGCGCGGCGTGATCCTGGCGACGGCGGCGGCGCTCCCCAACGTGATCAAGATCAAGCCCCCGCTCGTCATCGACGAGGGCGAGGTCCAGGCGGTGCTCGGCGTCCTCGCCGACTGCCTGAAGATCGTCTTCCCCTAGGGGTCAGGCGCTGACTTTGACTTCCGGACTTTGACTTCCGGGGCGGAATGGGCGTCGAAAGCCAAACTCGGGGTCTGACCCCCGATTTTGACTTCTGGCCTTCGTGGGCCAACCCGTCCCCTACCGGTCGACCGCGTCGTAGCCCGGGCAGCTGAGGCGCGGCAGGCGCGGATAGCGCGGGAACGCGGGATCGGTCTCCGCGCGCCGGCACAGAAAGAACACGGAGCCGCGCGCGCTCGGCACGCGCCGGGCCCAGCGGCAGTCCGCGCAGAGCCCCGCTCGCGCGGGGTCATCCTCGCGTGGACCTGCCGGCGGCGGGGGCTCGCGGGGATCCGTCGCCGTCAGCGGTCCGCGGCGCCCGGCTTGCCGAGCCACGGGTCGAGCGCGTCGTAGCCGCTCGGCTCGCGCGGCGGGCCCCACGGGTACGGGACGTAGCGATACGGGGCCCCGCGCGGCGCGTCCCACGGACGCACGCCGGTCGGCGCGCCGGGCCGCGCGACCTCCACCAGCGCGCCGACGCAGGTCCCGCCGGCGCTCCGGCACGCCCGGCGGCCGTCCGCCAGCTGGCTCGGCCGACGGTCGCACAGATACACGGTTTCGAGGGCATCCCGGATCGCGGGCCGCGCGCGGGCGACGGCGGGGACCAAAGGCAGCACGGCGAGCCCGAGGAGCGTGAGGCGCCGGTCGGGAATCGTCAGGCGGTCCTCCCGGCCGTCACGTGGAGCGCCGCCGACCGCCGGTCGCTCACCCGGGCGGCTCCAGCGTGCCCCACAGGCCGTCAGGCCGTCCCCAGATACGCCTTCTGGATGAGCGGGTTCTCCAGGAGCTCCTTGGCGGTGCCGGCGAGCACGACCTCGCCCATCTGGAGCACGTAGCCCCGGTTGGCGATGGACAGCGCCATGTTGACGTTCTGCTCGACCACGAAGACGGTCGTCCCCTGCTGGTTGATCGTCTTGATGATGTCGAACACCTGCTCCACGTAGCCGGGCGACAGGCCCATCGACGGCTCGTCCATGCACAGCAGCTTCGGGTTGGTCATGAGGGCCCGGCCGATCGCGAGCATCTGCTGCTCGCCGCCTGACATCGTGCCGCCGAGCTGGCTCCGCCGCTCCTTGAGAATCGGGAACAGCCCGAAGACCCGGTCGAGCTCCGCCTCCCAGCCGGGCTCGCGGCGGCGCGTGTAGCGGCCCATCTCGAGGTTCTCGAGGACGGTCATGCGCGGGAAGACCCGGCGCGCCTCGGGCACCGGGGCGATGCCGCGCCGGACGATCTCGCTGGTGCGGAGGGTGTGGATCGCCTCGCCCCGGAAGGTCACCGAACCGGGGGCCGGGCGCACGAGGCCCAGGACGGTCTTCATCGTGGTCGACTTGCCCGAGGCGTTGCCGCCGAGGAGCGACACGATCTCGCCCTCGTGGATCTCGTAGCTCACGCCCTTCAGCACGTGGAGCGGGCCGTAGTACGTGTGGACGTCCGTGAACCGGAGGATCGGCTCGCGGGTGGCGGTAGTCATGGGACGCCCCAGAGACTCACGCCGCCCGCCGCCGGCGACCGAGGTACGCCTCGATCACCTTCTCGTCGTTCCGGACGTGAATGGGCTCGCCCTCGGCGATCTTGACCCCGTGGTCGAGCACGACCACGCGGTCCGACACGTCCATGACGACGTCCAGCTTGTGCTCGATCAGGATGACCGTCACGCCGAGCCTCCGGAGGGCCTTCACGAGATCCATCAGCTCGAGCGTCTCGGCCGGGTTCATGCCGGCCGCCGGCTCGTCGAGCAGGAGGAGCTTCGGACGCGTCATGATGGCTCGCGCGATCTCGGTCCGCCGGCGGTTCGCGTAGGACAGCCCGTAGACGGGGTGGTCGAGCCGCGGAATCAGGCGGTTCCCGAAAAGGCCCAGGACCTCGAGCGTGCTCGCCACCGCCCGCCGCTCCTCCTCGCGCACCCACGGCGGCCGGAAGATCGCGCCCAAGGCGCCGGCCTGGAGACGCGTGTGCTCGCCGACCAGCAGGTTCTCCAGCACGCTCAGGTTGTTGAACAGGCGGATGTTCTGGAATGTGCGTGCGACGCCTCGTCGGACGATCTCGTGCGACGGCAGACCGCTGATCTCCTGACCCTCGAGCCGGATCGTACCCGCATCGCGCGGGGTGAGTCCCGTAATCAGGTTGAAGAGCGTGGTCTTGCCGGACCCGTTCGGCCCGATGACGCTGACGAGCTCGCCTGTCTTCACGGCCAGCGTGATGCCGTCGGCGGCCGCCACGCCGCCGAACCGCTTGGTCAGCCCGTCGATCTCGAGCAGCGGCCGCGCCGGGGCTGCCACCGCCTTCGGCGTCGCCCACGAGAGCTCGACCGCGCCCGCGCGGCTCGGCATGGCCGCCTGCTGCTCGCGGGTGAGCGCGGCAACCCGCCGCACGGACGGCCAGAGCCCTTCCCGCCGGAACAGCATCATGAGCACCAAGATCACCCCGAAGATCAGCTCGAGGCCCCGGATCAGCTCGACCCGCTCGAGGAACGGACTCCCGACGGCCCGGCCGAGGACGTGGACGTACCCGCTGAGATCCTGCAGGATCACGGACTGGAGCAACGCCAGGAAGAGCGCGGCGATCACCACGCCACGGATCGAGCCCATGCCGCCCAGCACGATCATGACCAGGACCATGACCGAGACCGGAAACATGAACATCTCTGGCGTGGCGATCGTGAGCTTGGCGACGTGGAAGACCCCGCCCAGGCCTCCGACGGCGGCGCCCATCGCGAAAGCGAGGAGCTTGTAGTGGACGTGGCTCACACCCATCGCCCCGGCGGCCAGCTCGTCCTCGCGGATTGCCATCCACGCCCGCCCCACCCGGGACTCCTGGAGACGCATCGAGACGAAGACCGCTGCCGTGACCAGGGCGAGACCGAGGAAGTAATACGGGTACGGCGAGAACCCGAAGTCGTAGCCGAAGAGCTTCGGGGTCTGGATCCCCCCGAGTCCCTGAGCGCCATTCGTCAGCGCATCCCAGTTCCTCGCGACCACCGGCACGATCTCGCCGAAGCCGAGGGTCACGATCGCGAGGTAGTCCCCCCGGAGTCGGAGCGTCGGGGCGCCGAAGAACATGCCGAACAGCGCACACATGATCGCCGCGATCGCCAGCATCGGCCAGAAGGAGAAGTGGAACTGCACCGTGGCCGGCTGATCGGCCACCGTCAGGCGGCTCACCTGCCCCAGCCACTCGAGCGGCGCCCAGACGCTCGACCAGGCCGGCTTCAGGTGGCCCGAGGCCATGACCCCGTAGCCGTACGCGCCGACCGCGAAGAACGCCGCGTAGCCGAGGTCGAGGAGGCCCGCGAACCCGACGACGATGTTGAGGCCGAGGGCGAGGAGCACGTAGGTGAAGGCGTTGGCCGCCGCGTCCACGTTCCCCGCGTTGGAGGACACGAGCGGGAAGGCCAATCCCACCGACAACGCCCCGACCGTCACGATCTGGCGGCGGCGCGTGAGGGGGAGGTCTTGCCAGCGGGCGATCCCGGTGACTTCGGCCAGCCGGGCGGCGAGGGCTCGCATCACCGACGTCCGGTCACGCCTTCTGGGGGGTCTGGGAGCCGAAAAGGCCCGCGGGACGGAAGACCATGACCACGATCAGGATCGAGAAGATGATGACGTCGGTCCACTTGACCCCCAGAACTTGTCCGCCGAGCGCCTGGATGAGGCCGATCAGGAGGCCTCCGGCCACCGCACCCGGGATGTTGCCGATCCCGCCGAGGACGGCCGAGGTGAAGGCGCGCAGCCCGGTCGTGTATCCGATGTAGTACCCGGTGAACCCGTAGTAGAGGCCGAAGAACAGACTCCCCGCGCCGGCCAGGGCGGAGCCGAGGAAGAAGGTGAGGACGATGACACGATCGACGTCGATCCCCATCATCCGGGCGGCGTCGACATCCTGGGCGGTGGCGCGCATCGCCTTCCCGAGCGTCGTTCGCCTGACGACGTAGTTCAGCGCCACCATCAGGATCAGGCCGGTGACGCACAGCACCACGAGCTTGAACGTGATCTCGGCCTGACCGATCTGCCACCGCGTGTTCGGCAGGATCTGGGGAAACCGCTGCGCTTGCGGCCCCCACCACAGGAGCATGATGTTGATCAGGATGAACGCGACCCCGATGGTCGTGATCATGGGCGCCGTTCCCGGCACGTGACGCAGGGGCCGAAGGCAGAGCCGCTCGATGAGCATCCCGAGGAGCCCCGTGATGGTCATCGTCGCCGCGAACAGGAACACCAGCGCGCCGACGAGCGGGAGCCCCGTCGTCGCCTTCGACACGGCGGTGATCCCGATCAGGTCCAGCATCATGATGCCGACGAACGTGCCGGTCATGAAGACGCTGAAGTGCGAGAAGTTGATCAACTCGATGATGCCGTAGACCATCGTGAACCCGAGCGCGAGCAGGGCGTACATCATGCCCAGCGCGAGCCCGTTGACGACCTGCTGGAGGAAAACGTCGGTGAGCGTCATGGGGACGATGCTCCGGGCGGGCGCGACCCGCCCGCCCGGAGCACGGGATCCGCCCTACTTCTGCGGCGCTACCCCAACGTACTTGATCTCGCCGTCCCGCCACTGGTAGATGGACACCGTCTTGTTGTTGATGTCCCCGTTGTCGTCGTACGAGATCGGCCCCTGGATGGAGGTCATCTTGGTCATCTGGATCGCGTCACGCAGGTTCGACCGCGTGAGGGGCTTCTTCGCCTTCACCGTCCGATCGACGGCGTCCGAGATGACGTACACGGCGGTGTAGGCCGTGATCGAGTAGTTGGTCGGGTCGCGCTTCATTTCCTTCTTGAACTTGGTCACCCAGGCCTCGACCTTGGGGTCGGTCACCAGCTCGGGCGACGCCTGAGAGCAGTACCAGCCCTCGACCGCCTCCTTGCCCGACTGCTTCGGCCAGGACAGGTCGTAGATGCCGTCCGACCCCGCCTTGACGACCCGCGGCATGATCTCGTACGCCTGGGGCGCAAGCTTCGCGGCGGCCTGCATGACCCCGCCGTAGTAGATGGCGTCGGGGTTCATGCCCTTGATCTTCGTCAGGATCGTCTTGTAGTCCGCTTCCTTCGGGTCGAGGCGGTCCCGGCCGAGCACCTTCACGCCGAGCTCCTTGGCCCGCCGCTCGAAGCTGTCCGCGACGCCGACGCCGAAGGCACCGCTGTCGTCGAGGACGTAGACGCTCTTCATCTTCAACTGATGGAAGAGGTAGTTGGCCATGTTCGGGCCCTGGTAGGCGTCGGTCGTCACGTGCCGGAAGTAGACGGCCTTGCCCTTGGGCCGGTACTGGGACTTCATCGTCGGGTCGGTGATGTCGGGGTTCGTCGAGCTCGGCGTGATCGTCGCCATGTCGCCTTCGGAGATGATCGGCGAGATCGCCTTGCCCTCACCGCTCATGACCGGCCCGACCGCGGCGAGCACCATCGGGTCCGCGAGGAACTTCTTGTAATTCGTGGCGGCCTGCGCGGGGTCGTACTGGCCCGCCGCGGGCGTCGCGCTGTCGTACACCACGGCCTCGAACTTGTAGCCGTCGACGCCGCCCTTCGCGTTGATCTCGCTGATGGCCATCTGGGCGCCCTTCAGGATCGCGTCGGCACCATCGGCGTCGGCGCCCGTGATCGGCATGGAGAAGCCGATCTTGACCATCTTCATTTGCGCCGACCCACCGCCCGGCAGGACCGCAAGCAGCCCCACCGCCAGCAGCACCGCCAGCGCTCCGATCAACCCACGTCGCCTCATCGTGTGACCTCCAGGTGAGAGGATCCAGGTTCGGCATCACTCCACGGAACTCCGCCTCGGGCCCTCCCGTCGGGGGCCACCCTCACCTCCCTCGGTCGCTCGGAGTGTTCGCGGCCCAGGCCAGGCGGGCGCCCGGCCGGGCGAACGGTGCCCGCTATTCTCGGCATGACGCGGCGCAAAATCAAGCGGTCCGCCCGGGAGCCTACACCGGGGCCGAGGTCGGCACTGGCCGGGCCCCCAACAGGGCCTGCTCGATGGCGTCCAGGATCCCCGTCTCCACGGTCCGGTCGGGCGCCGCCACTGGCGTCCGCTCGATCATCCAGAGGATGCGCTCCTCGGCGTAGACCTCCCGCTCCACCGAGACGGTCGTGCGGCCCTCCCCGACCGCCTTCATGGCGATCCGGAGCTTGTGACGCAAACCCTTGCCGTAGACGGCGTAATCCTTGAAATCGAGATCCCGAGGGGCGGTGACGAGCCAGCCCACCGCCCGGTCGGATTGCTCGATCTCCCAGCCGAGGCGCTTCAGGGCCGAGTCGGTCGCCGTCCAGACCCGGTCGACCGGGGCGGCGAGCGTCCGGCTGGGGACGTCCGCCGCCCTGGAGAGCCGCGCGCCGACGAGGCCGAGTCCCGCGGCCAGCACGACGAGGCCGAGTCGACCGGTCCGGCTCACCGCGACCGTGCCTTGAGGCTCCCGAGGAGCCGCTCGGCAGCGGCCTCGCCGGAGCGCACGCAGTCCGCGATCCCCACGCCCCGGTACGCCGCGCCTGCCACGGCCAGGCCCGGGAGCGCCTCGAGGCGCGACTCGATGGCGGCGACGCGGTCGAGGTGGCCGACCTCGTACTGGGGCATCGCCGCGGGGTGCCGCCACACGCGGGAGAGGACCGGGTCTCCCGTGATCCCCAGGAGCGACGCCAGGTCGTTATGCGCCAGCTCGAGAAGGGCGCGGTCCTCGCGCCCGAGGAGGTCGGCTTGCAGCGCGCCGCCGACGAACACGCGGAGCAGCGCGAGGCCGTCCGGCGCCCGGCCCGGGTACTTCACGCTGGAGAAGGTGCAGGCGAGGATCGCCCGCTCCTCCACCCGGGGCACCACGAAGCCGAAGCCGTCGAGGGGATGGCGGATCCGGGGCCGGGGATAGGCGAGCGCGATCGTCGCCGACGACGCATACGCGATCCCGCCGAGGAGCCCCGCCAGCGCGGGATCCATCCCGCTCACGAGTCCCGCCATGGCGGGAGCCGGCCCGGCCAGCACGACGCCGTCCGCCTGGAGGGGTGGCCCGGCGCGCGGTTGGACACGCCAGCCGTCCGGGGTGGACGCGGCGGTCGCCACGGGGGTGGCGAGGCGGGCGGCCCCGGCCGGGAGGCGCGCGGCGAGGGCGGCGACCAGCTCCTCCATCCCGCCGGCGAGCGTGACAAAGAGGCTCCAGCGGGCACCGCTCGCCCCGGCCGCCTCGCCGCCCCGGGCGGTCCGGCGGAGGCCGAGGATGAGGCTCCGGTGCTCCCGCTCGAGCGCGAGGAAGCGCGGCATGGTCGCCGCGAGCGAGAGGCGGTCCGGATCTGCCGTGTAGATCCCGCCGAGGAGCGGCTGCGCGACCCGCTCGAGCGCCTCGCGCCCCAGGCGTCGCCGGACGAAGCTCCCGAGGCTCTCGTCCCCCGCGGCGGGGCCGCGCGGCAGGACCAGGTCGAGGCTGAGCCGGAGCTTCCCCCGCCAGGAGAAGACGCCCGACGCAAGCACCGGCCACGCCCGGGTCGGCGCCAGGAGGAGGAACCCCTCGGGCAGGGTGCGGAGCCGTCCCCCGCGCACGACGTAGATGCGCCGGAACCGATCGTCGGTCCGGAGGAGCCGGGACCCGAGCCCGACGCGCTCGGCGAGGGCGAGACCCCAGGGCTTCTCGGAGATGAACGAGTCCGGGCCGGCCTCGAGCAGGAAGCCGTCGACGCGCTCGGTCCGGATCGTCCCGCCCAGCCGACCGGCCGCCTCGAGGAGGACGAGGTCGAGAGGCCGTCCCTCGTCGCGCGCCAGCTCGACCAGACGGTGCGCCGCCGCCAGTCCGGCGATCCCGCCGCCGACCACGATCACGCGGAGCGGTGTCACCCGCGCGTCCTCCGACGGCGGGGCGCCGGCCGGAGCCCGCCCGCCGGATCAGCGCTGCGACAGCTCATGGACGGCGTCGACGAGCGCCCGCACGTGGTCGACCGGGGTGCCGGGAAGCACGCCGTGGCCGAGGTTGAAGATGTGACCCGGGCGGCCGCCGGCCTGCGCGAGGATCGCGGCCGCCCGTCGTCGGATCTCGGCGGGCGGCGCGAAGAGCGCGGCGGGGTCGAGGTTGCCCTGGATCGCGGTGTCGTGCCCGACCCGCCGCCAGCCCTCGCCCAGCTCGAGGCGCCAGTCGAGGCCGATGACGTCGCCGCCCGCCTCGCGGAGCGCCTCCAGCAGGCCGGCCGTCCCGGTCCCGAAGTGGATCACGGGCACGCCCGGCGTGAGCGACTGGAGGATGGCGCGCGTGTACGGGAGGACGAAGGCCCGGTAGTCGTCCGGGCCGAGGGCGCCCACCCACGAGTCGAAGAGCTGGACGGCCTCGGCGCCCGCCGCGATCTGCCCGTTCAGGTAGCGCGCCGTGGTCCGCGCGAGGAGGGTGAGCAAGGCCTGCCAGGCGCGCGGGTGCTCGTACATGAGCCGCTTCGTCTCGAGGTAGTCGCGGGAGGCCCCGCCCTCCACGAGGTAGGACGCGACGGTGAACGGTGCGCCGGCGAACCCGATCAGCGGCACGCGGCCCGCGAGGGCGGCACGCGCCCGGCGCACCGTCTCGAAGACGAAGGGCACCGTCTCCGCCGGATCGCGCTCGACCAGGCGCTCGATGTCGGCCGCCGAGCGCACCGGGCGGCGGATGACCGGCCCCTCGCCGCGCGAGAACTCCAGACCGACCCCCAGCGGCTCGACGACCAGCAGGATGTCGGCGAAGAGGATGGCGGCGTCCACGCCCAGCTTCTCCACCGGGAGCACCGTCACCTCGGCGGCCGCGTCCGGCGTCCGGCAGAGCTCGAGGAACCCGATCCGCTCCCGGATGGCCCGGTACTCCGGGAGGAAGCGCCCCGCCTGGCGCATGAGCCAGACGGGCGTGAATGACGTCGGGCGACGGCGACACGCGGCCAGGAACGGGTGCACGGCTGGGACGGCCTCCCCCCGGCCGGCCTGGCGGCGCGCCGACTCAGGAAACGCGGTGGGCATCGGGCGGCGAGGCCATGATAGCATCGCCCTCGTTCGCCATGACCGCGGCTCCGGTCCCCGTCACCCCGTCTCCCCTTGACCACCGACGCTGAGCGCGTCCGCCAGGGGGCGCTCGCCGACCTGGCCGCGGCGGTCGAGCGTGCCGCCGCAGACCTCGGACTGGCCGAGGAGCCGTCGGGCTTCGCGGCTGCCCTCGAGGCCGGGGCGCCGGCGCCCGCACCCGCCGAGCCCGAGCGTGGCTGACGAGACGCTCGCGGGACTCGCCGCGCGGATCCGCACACGCGAGATCTCCCCGGTCGAGATCACCGCGGCGTGCCTCGCCCGCATCGAGACGCTCGGCCCCCGGCTTCGCGCCTTCGTCCACGTCGACGCCGACGGCGCTCTCCGGACGGCGCGGATCCGCGAGGCCGAGGCGAAGGCGGGCAAGAGCCGCGGTCCGCTTCACGGGGTCCCCCTCGCGCACAAGGACCTGTTCGTCTGGGGCGGCCGGGCGGCGGCGTGCGGCACGGCCGTCCCCGAGTACTTCCGGGCCGACCACGATGCGACCGCGGTGGCCCGGCTGGAGGCGGCCGGCGCGATCACGCTGGGCCGCCTGAACCTCTCGGAGCTCGCGCTCGGACCCTTCGGGGACAACGCCCACCACGGCGATGCCGAGACCCCCTGGCGCCCTGGCCACTGCGCCGGCGGGTCGTCGAGCGGATCGGGCGCGGCCGTGGGCGCGGGGCTCGTCTACGGCGCCCTCGGCACCGACACGGGCGGCTCGATCCGGCTGCCCGCCGCCTGCTGCGGCGTCGTGGGGCTCAAGCCCACCTACGGGCGCGTGAGCCGGGCCGGGGCGATGCCGCTGTCGTGGTCGCTCGACCACATCGGCCCGCTCGCGCGGACGGTGCGGGACGCGGCCATCCTCCTCGGCGTGATCGCGGGCGCCGACGCGCGGGACGCGACCGCGACCGCCCGCCCGGTCCCCGACTACGTGGCGGGCCTCGACCGGCCCATCGCCGGGCTTCGCGTCGGGGTGCCAGATCGCCACTACGGGGAGGGTCTCGACTACGACGTGGGGACCGCATTCCGGCAGGCCGTCGACACGCTGCGCAGGCTCGGCGCCGAGGTGACCGAGTGCCCCGTGCCGGACCCGACGCTCCTCAACGACGTCGCCAACGTGATCGCCCGCTGCGAGAGCGCCGCGGTCCACGCCCGCATCGTCCGCGAGTCGCCGCACGCCCTTCAGCCGGCCGTGCTGGCGCGCCTTCAGATCGGGCTCCACGTGAGCGCCCACGACTACCTCCAGGCGACGCGGCTCCGGGCGCGCGCCACGCGGGTCTTCGTGGACGAGGTCTTCGCGCGGGTCGATGTCCTCGTGGCCCCCACGATCCCCGAGCCGGCGCCGGCGCTGGCGGCGGTCACGGCGGGGACGCCCGACGAGATCGTGCGCCGGATGGGCCGCTTCTCGCGCCTGACGCGCCCCTGGAACGCGCTCGGCCTGCCCGCCCTCAGCGTGCCCTGCGGCTTCGTGGCGGACGGGCGGCCGATGGGTCTCTCGCTGATCGGCCGCCCCTTCGACGAGGCGACGGTGCTCCGCGCCGGGCACGCCTACGAGCAGGCGGCCGGCTGGTGGCGCCGCCGCCCCCCTCTCGCCTAGCGTCTACCAAAGTTCGGGGTCAGGCCTTAACTTTGACGTTCACCGCGAGGGAGCCGGCGGATATCAAAGTTAAGGCCTGACCCCGAACCCGACGATGGGCAGCAGGATGTGGCTCGGGCGCTGGGCGTCGTGGTAGACGGTCTGGGTCGCGCGGACGAGGTCGGCGTCCGTCCCGAACGGCCGGCCGGTGTTGGGGTGCCGGTCGAACTGGGGGAAGTTCGACGACGCGATCTCGACCCGGATCCGGTGCCCCCGCCGGAACAGGTTCGACGACGACCAGCAGTCGATCTCGAAGCGGTAGGGGCGGGCGGGCTCGAGGGGGCTCGGGCGCTCGAAGGAGTCGCGGTAGCGGGCGCGCCGGATGCCCTGAGCCACGTTCATCGCGTAGCCCGACGGGAAGACGTCGACGAGCTTTGCGGTGAAGTCGGTGTCCGGGGCCGTCGAGGCCGCCCACAGCACGACCTTGACGGGGCCCGTGACCTCGACGTCGGCCTCGAGCGGCGGCGTCGAGTACACGAGGACGTCGGGCCGCCACTCCGCGGACCGCTGGTCCCGCGGGCCCATCGGGATCGGGGTGATGTCCTCGCCGCAGCACGTGCTCCCGCCGAGCGTCGGCACGGGGTCGGCCGGATCGTAGACGTAGCGGTCCGGCGGCTCCCCGCCCGGCTCCCGGCGGTCGAGCGTGCCGTCGCCCCAGAGCGTGGCCGCATGGCCGGCCGAGTGGAAGTAGTGCGGGACGAAGCGCGTGCCGGGGATCGGCCAGTCCGTCGCGGTCCGCCAGTCGTTCCGTCCCATGACGAAGACCCTGACCGGCGGCTCGCTCATGATCCCGTCGTCGATCCCGCGGAGCCAGTAGTCGAACCAGCGCACCTCCTCCCGGCGGAGGTCGACCAGGCTCGCCGGGCCGAAGTCGATGTCGCCCGTCCGGCTCTCGGTCCCGCGCTCCCCCAGCGAGTGGATCCAGGGCCCGATCAGGACCTTCTGGCGCCGCGCGCGCTCGGACTGGCCCTGAGCCCGGACGCCCACGAAGTTGTTCAGGGTCCCCTGGAGGAACACGTCGTACCACCCGCCGAACCCGTAAGCCGGCACGTCGATCCGCGCGTAGTCCTTCTCGACGTTGCCGAGACTCTCCCAGTAGGGGCCGTAGTCCGGATGCCGGATCCACTCCCGGTAGAACTCGCAGACGCGACCGGCGCGCTCGTCACCCGTGAGCAGCGGCAGGTGCCAGAAGAGCGTCGAGTAGTGCTGCTCGGGCGGCATCCAGAGGTACTGGACCTGGTTCGTGCGCGTGTGCATCTGGACCGCGCCCCAGCGGAGGTTGAAGCCCAGCTGGAAGGCCCCGCCGGTGTAGACCCAGTTGTGGTAGAGGTTCGAGAACCCCACCCGCGGCGCCATCGCCGAGAGGTGCGGGTTGCGGAGCGGCGCGGCCAGCCACTGGGTGAGGGCGAGGTACGACGCACCGCTGGTGCCGACCTTCCCCGTCGACCACGGCTGGGTCCCGCACCACTCCTGCGCGTCGTAGCCGTCCTGGGCCTCGTGGACGAACGGGGCCCACTCCCCCTCCGAGTCGAAGCGCCCGCGCACGTCCTGGATCGCGACGGCGTAGCCCCGCTGGGCGAAGTAGACGCCGTCCTGCACCTGGGAGTCGACGTTGTTGCTGTATGGGGTGCGGATCAGGATGACCGGGAAGGGCCCGGGCCCG
>DATBGA010000073.1:0-12787 GCA_036558225.1 Candidatus Methylomirabilota bacterium
GCGCACCCAGATCCCGACCAGCGGCAGGTTCAGCACCAGCAGCATGACGTTCCCGATGTAGAGCGACGCGATCAGGCCCCAGACGAGGTCGGGGTTGTTCAGGAACAGGTAGGGCCCGGGCTGCAGCCCGTAGTTCTGGAAGGCCGCCAGCAGGATCGCCGCCGTCGCGGACGTCGGTAGGCCGAGCGTGAGGAGCGGCACCAGCACGCCTGCCGCGGCCGCGTTGTTGGCCGCCTCCGGCCCGGCCACGCCCTCGATCGCGCCCTCGCGGCCGAACTCCTCGCGCTTGAGCGAGAGGCGCCGCTCGACCATGTACGACAGGAAGGTCGGGATCTCCGAGCCCCCCGCCGGCAGCGCCCCGATCGGGAAGCCGAGGAGCGTGCCGCGGAGCCACGGCTTCCACGACCGCGCCCAGTCCTCGCGGGTCATCCACGCGCCGCCGGACAGGGGGTTCAGCAGGAGCGCGCCGCCCCCGTAGCGGCTGGCGACGTAGATCGTCTCGCCGACCGCGAAGAGCCCGACCAGGACCACGACCAGCTCCATCCCGTCCAGGAGCTCGGGCGACCCGAACGTCAGCCGCGCCTGGCCGGTCTGCTGGTCGATGCCCATGACGCCGAGGGCCAGCCCGATGAACAGGGACACGAAGCCGCGGACCCGCGAGGCGCCGAGGACGCACGACACCGACGTGAAGGCGACCACCATGAGCGCGAAGTAGTCCGCCGGCCCGAAGACGAAGGCCAGCTCCGCCACCGTCGGCGCCGCGAACGTCAGCACGATCGTGGCGAGCGTGCCGGCGACGAACGAGCCGATGGCGGCGGTGGCGAGGGCGGCCGCGCCGCGACCCCGCCGGGCCATGCGGTTGCCCTCGAGGGCCGTCATGATGGCGCCGCTCTCTCCGGGCGTGTTCAGGAGGATGGACGTCGTCGACCCGCCGTACATCGCCCCGTAGAGGATGCCCGCGAACATGATGAAGGCGCCGGTGGGATTCATCTTGGTCGTCACCGGCAGCAGGAGGGCGATCGTGAGCGCGGGGCCGATGCCGGGCAGGACCCCGATCGCCGTCCCCAGGACCGAGCCCACGAACGCCCAGAGGAGATTCGGCGCCGAGAGCGCAACGAGGAAGCCGCCCGAGAGCTGGGACAGGGCGCCCACGGTCAGGTCAGTCCGAGCGGCGGGAATCCCGGCAGGGAGAGGCCGAGCAGCCGGGAGAAGAGGAGCCAGCACGCGACGCCGAGGAGGAGCCCGACCCCGAGGTCCAGGAGGAGCCGGCGCGATCCGAACGCCCGCGCCGTCAGGGCGAAGGCGAGGGCGGCCGCGATCGGGAAGCCGAGCGGGCGGATGACGACGACCGGGACCGCGCCGCCGGCGAGCGTCAGCCAGAACGCGGCGCGGGTAGGTGACCGGCTCGCATCGACGTCCTCGGCCTCCTGGGGCTCGAAGCGCTCGCCGCGGGCGACGGCGACGAGGAGCAGGACGCCCAGGAGAACGAGCCCCGCCCCGATCGCGGCGGGGAAGAGCCCGGGCCCGACGACGGCGTAGGTCGCGGCCTGGGGCAGGGACCACGCCCCGTGGAGCCAGACGAGGCCCCAAGCGATCACGGCGACGCCGAGCCACCAGGGACGGGCCGGCGATCGCCGGTCACCGACCGGGGAGGGCGCCGGCGCTGGAGCCGCCTCGGCGGAGCCGCTCACCGGATCAGGCCCGGCTACTTGACGAGGCCGACCTCCTTGAGCACGGCGCCGATCCGGACGTTCTCCTCCTTCAGGAACCCGCCGAACGCGTCGCCGGAGAGGTAGGCGTCGTCCCACCCCTGCTTCTTGAGCGTCTCCTGCCAGGCCTTCGTGGGGTGCATCTTGTCGAGCATCGCGATCATGGCGGTGCGGCCGCCTCCCGACATGCCCGGAGGCCCGACGAGGCCCCGCCAGTTCCCGATGACGACGTTGACTCCGGACTCCTTGAGCGTCGGGGCGTTGATGCCCGCCAGGCGCGCGTCGGACGTGATGGCGAGGAGGCGCAGCCGTCCCGCGTCCACGTACTGCTTGAACTCCGACGCCCCGGAGATCGCCGCGGCGAGCTTCCCGCCGGCGACGGCCGCGATCATCTCGCCGCCGCCCTGGAAGGGGACATAGTTGAGCTTCGCCGCGGGCACGCCGCCGGCCTGCCCGATCAGCGCGAGGGTGATGTGGTCGACGCCGCCCGCGGATCCGCCGCCCACTGCCACCTTGCCCGGGTCGGCCTTCAGCGCGTCGGTGAAGTCCTTCACCGTCCTGAAGGGCGAGCCCGGCGCGACCGCGATGGCGTTGTACTCGATGGTGAGGCGGGCGAGCGGGGTGATCTGGTCGAGGGTGACCGGCGACTTGTTCGTCAGGATGCCGCCGACCATGATTGCGCCCATGACCATCATGGCGTTGTCGTTGCCCTTCATCGAGTTGACGAACTCGGCGAGGCCGATCGTGCCGCCCGCTCCGCCCTTGTTCGTGACCTGGGCCCCGGCCTTGTGGATGCCCTCGGCCTCCAGCGCCGCCAGGACGGAGCGTCCGGTCGTGTCCCACCCGCCGCCCGGGTTGGCGGGCACCATGAGCTTGATGGGCTCGGCGGCGAGCGCCAGGAGCGGCGCCAGGGCGGCGAGCGTGAGGATCGCGAGCGTCCGCTTTGTCATCGGTACTCCCCCTCCGGTGGAGCGTGCCTGGAGCCCGTCCGGTTTTCCATGGAGCCTGTCCGGATTTCCGTGGATCATTCTACCGCAGCGGCCACGCCGCCACGCGCCCGCCGCCGCCGCGCCGGATGCCGGGCCCGCTCAGAAGATCCCCCGCCCGTCGGGAGGATCCAGCGGGACGGCGCCCGCCGGAAGCGCCGGATTGAGCCGCCGCACCTCCTCGGGCGCGAGGCGCCCCAGGCGGCCCGCGAGGTCGAGAAACCGCTCGCGGGCGTCCGGGGCGAGGCGCCCCTCGGTGATTCGCTCGAGCTTCTCCGCGTAGTCCGGCCAGCGCCAGGGGTGTCGTCCGTTCGGGTGCGCGTCCGCGACGAGGCGCTCCGCGCTCGTGACGGTGCCGTCGTCGAGCGTGACGTCGACGCGGGCGCCGAACGCCTTCCGCGCCGGGTCCGGGTCGTGATAGCGCGCCGTCCAGACGGGGTCCTCCACGGTCCGGATCTTCCGCCAGAGCGCCACGGTGGACGGCCGGCGCGCGCGCTCGGGCCGGTAGGAGTCGATATGGTGCCAGCGCCCGTCCTCGAGGGCGACGGCCAGGACGTACATGACGGAGTGGTCGAGCGTCTCCCGGGAGGCGCCGGGGTCGTACTTCTCGGGGTCGTTCGAGCCGGAGCCGATGACCGTGTGGGTGTGGTGACTCGTGCGGACGAGGACCTCCCGGATCCGGGGCTGGTCCCCCGGACCGATGCGTTGGCGCAGGTCGAACGCGAGGTCGATCAGCGCCTGAGCCTGGTACTCGGCGGAGTGGGCCTTCGGGTAGGTCTCGAGGATCGCGCGCGGACGCTCACCCGGCGCCGGCAGGGGCACGGCGTACTCGGCGTCCGGGCCGGCCAGCATCCAGGCGATGACGCCGTCCTCGCCCTCGTAGATGGGGTTCGGCGCGCCCTCGCCCCGCATCGCGCGGTCCACCGCCTCGATGGCGAGCTTGCCGGTCCAGGCGGGCGCCGCCGCCTTCCACGAGGTGATCTCGCCCTTCCGCGACTGGCGCGTCGAGAAGCCGAGGTGCACGGCCTGGTTGATCGCGTGGTAGATGACGGCCGCCTCGAGGCCGAGCAGCGCGCCGAGCCCGGCGGCGACCGCGGGCGCGAGGTGCGCCACGTGGTCCTTCTTCTGTGCGTGGAGCGAGATGCCCTTGACGAGGCTTACGTGGATCTCGTAGGCGGCGGCGATGGCGGAAAGCAGGCCCGCACCGTCCGCGCCCTTCTGCTGGGCGACCGCGACGAGAGGCGGGATGCTGTCCGCGGGGTGCGCGTAGTCGGCGGCCAGGAAGGTGTCGTGGAAGTCGAGCTCCCGCGCCGCCGTGCCGTTCGCCCACGCGGCCCACTCTGCGTGGACCGTGACCGTCGGGGGGAGGGCGAAGAGCGTCGCCCCGCCGGGGCGCGGATGAGCGAGGGCCATGGCGCGCGCCGCGACCACCGGCGCCCGGTCGACGGCGCCGAGGGCGACCGCGGCGTTGTCGACGACGCGGCAGGCGACCATGTCGGCGACGTCGGGATCGACGCCGCTCGCGCCCGCGGCGACGGCGACCGCGGCGAGCTTCCAGGCAAGCTGGGCCTCCCGCGGCAGGCGCGCGGCCGCGGGGTGGACGCGGACCCTATGGACCTCCATGCTCGCTGGCACGGTCCCCGGCGCGGGGCTCGCCGCGCTCGTCGGGCAGGGCGCTCCGGGCGATGCTGTCGTCGAGCGCCTCGTAGTCGTGGTAGCCGATCAGCTGGTACAGCTCGCGGCGCGTCTGCATCCGATCGACCCAGCCCGCCTGGGTGCCGGTCCGCGCCAGCTCTGTGTAGAAGGCGGCCATGGCCCCGGCGGACACCCGGAGCGCGGAGACGGGCCAGATCACCAGCTTGTAGCCGAGGCGAGCGAGCTCGTCGGCGGGGAGCAGTGGCGTCCGTCCGAAGTCCGTCATGTTGGCAAGGAGCGGACCGGGCACGGCGTCGACGAACGCCCGGAGCTCGTCGGCGGTGCGCAGAGCTTCCGGGAAGATCACGTGGGCGCCGGCCTCCCGGTAGAGGCGCGCGCGCTCGATCGCCTTGTCGAGGCCCTCCTGCTCCACGGCATCCGTCCGGGCGACGATCCGGAGGTGTCGCGCCGCCCGCGCGGCCCCGGCGACCTTCCGTGCCATCTCCTCGGGGGTGACCAGGCGCTTGTCCGAGAGGTGGCCGCACTTCTTGGGCAGGACCTGATCCTCGAGCTGGACGGCCGCCGCCCCCGCGTCTTCCAGCTCCCGCACGAGGCGCATCACGTTCAACACCTCGCCGTAGCCCGTGTCGCCGTCGACGAGGACCGGCAGGCCCGATGCGCGCACGATTGCCCGGGTGAAGAACGCGAGCTCGGCTAGCGTGAGGACTCCGAGATCGGGCAAGGCCAGGCTCGCCGCGAGCCCGGCGCCCGAAACGTAGAGCGCCCGGAAGCCGGCGCGCCGGGCGAGGAGCGCCGCGAGCGGATCGTGGGCGCCCGGCAGCCCGAGGATCCCCGGCTCCGCCCAGAGCTCGGCCAGCCGGTCACCGGCCGGCCGCGGGTCGCGCTCGGTCTCCGTCAGCCACGTCATCGGTCACTCCCAGGGGTGCAGACTTTGATTTGCCGACATTCTCCCTCACCCAGGATGACGCCGGCGTGAAATGTCGGACGTCAAAGCTGACCCCGCCGGGCGAGCCGGGCGCCGGCCCGGGCCCCCGCGGCCGCGAGGAGGGCGGCCAGGCGGGCCAGCGCGGGCTGGCGGTGGGCGGCGGGCCGCCAGACCAAGGTGACGGGGAGCGCCGGCACGCGCGCCGGCGCGCTCACGACGCGGTCCCGGGGCGCCTCGCTGAGCGCGAGCGCGGGCACCAGCCCGATGCCGAGCCCGCCCGAGACGTACGAGAGCAGGAGCGACACGCTCGGCACGTCGATGGTCGACACCGGGCGGATCCGCGCGTCGGCGAGGTACTGGTCGAGGAGCGCCCGGCCTCGGCTCTCGGCGGCCAGGCGCAGGATCGGCTCGCGACGGAGCCGCTCGGCCAAGGCCGCCCGCTCGCCTCGGCGGCGTCGCGGGCCGACCCACACGAAGGGCTGGTCGAAGAGGTGGCGGTCCTCGAGGCCGCGCGGCGTGTCCTGCCCCGTGACCACGGCGAGATCCACGTCGCCGCGCGCGACCAGCCGGACACCCTCGCGCGAGTGCGCGGTGACGATCTCGAAGCGCACCGCCGGCTCCTGCTCGAGCAGGTCCCGCAGCACCGGCGCCAGGAGCGCCTTGCCCAGGTAGTCGCTGGCCGCCACGCGGAGGGTGGTGGCGGGGTGGCCGGCCAGCTCGGCGAGCTGGCCGAACGCCGCCTCGGCCCCGATCCAGAGCTCCCGTACGACGGCCAGCGCCGCCTCGCCGGTGGCGCTCAGGCGGACGCCGCGGCCGGCGCGCTCGAAGAGCTTGATGCCGAAGTGAGCCTCGAGCCGGCGGATCTGCTGGCTCACCGCCGACGACGTGATGTGGCGCTGGCGCGCCGCCCCCGCCACCGAGCCCGTGCGGGCGACCGCCAGCAGGGTCTCGAGTGCGGGGAAGAGGGCGGTGTTGATCATTAAGGGCATCTTACCAGTCGAGCGATAATGTTTCACTGGACTACACAGTGTGACTGGGGGAGGATACGCGACGCGGGGCTTCCCGGCGGTCGTCCGGCGGCCGGCGCCTTCCGGGACCAGCAGGAGGAGGAGCCTTTCATGGCGGGGACGCTGCTCGACAAGGTGTGGGACGCGCACACGGTCCGGACGCTGCCGTCCGGCCAGACCCAGCTCCTGATCGGTCTCCACCTCATCCACGAGGTGACGACGCCGCAGGCCTTCCAGATGCTCAAGGAGCTCGGCCTCCGGGTCCGCATGCCCGAGCGGACCTTCGGAACGCTCGACCACATCATCCCGACGCTCGACCAGACCCGTCCCTATGCCGACCCGCTGGCGGAGGAGATGGCGGTCCACATGTACCGGAACATGAAGGAGTTCGGGCTGCCGCTCTTCGACATGGCGAGCGGCCGCCAGGGGATCGTGCACGTGATCGGCCCGGAGCTCGGCCTGACCCAGCCCGGGATGACGATCGCGTGCGGCGACAGCCACACCTCGACCCACGGCGCCGTCGGGGCCCTCGCGTTCGGGATCGGGACGACCCAGGTGCGGGACGTCCTCGCGACGCAGTGCCTCGCGATGGCGAAGCCGCGGATCCGCCAGGTCCGCGTGGAGGGGTCGCTGCCGGCCGGCGTCTACGCCAAGGACGTGATCCTCTGGATCATCCACGTGCTGGGCGTCAAGGGCGGGGTCGGCTACGCCTACGAGTACGCGGGGCACGCGATCGAGCGCATGACCATGGAGGAGCGGCTCACCGTCTGCAACATGTCGATCGAGGGCGGGGCGCGCTTCGGCTACGTCAATCCCGACCAGACCACCTTCGACTACCTCCGCGGCCGGCCCTACGCGCCCCAGGGCGCGGCGTTCGACCGCGCGGCGGCGTGGTGGCGGAGCATGGCGACCGATGCCGGCGCGCGGTTCGACGACGTGACCCGGATCGACGGCGGGACCATCCAGCCGGTCGTGACCTGGGGCATCAATCCGGGCCAGTCGGTCGGGGTCGCCGAGCGCATCCCGGATCCCCGCGAGGCGCCGGAGGACGACCGGTCCACCTGGCACGAGGCGCTCCAGTTCATGGGATTCAAGACGGGCCAGCCGATCGCCGGCACGAAGATCGACGTCGCGTTCGTCGGGTCCTGCACCAACGGCCGCCTCTCCGACCTCCGGGTCGCGGCCGAGGTCGCCCGGGGCCGGAAGGTGGCCACGGGAGTGCGGGCGCTCATCGTCCCGGGGTCCCAGGAGGTCGCGCGGGCGGCGGAGGCCGAGGGGCTCCACGAGATCTTCCAGGCCGCGGGCTTCCAGTGGCGGAAGGCGGGCTGCTCGATGTGCCTCGGCATGAACGAGGACAAGCTGCAGGGACGGGAGGTCAGCGCCTCGTCGTCGAACCGGAACTTCAAGGGCCGGCAAGGGAGCCCCACGGGGCGCACGCTCCTCATGAGCCCGGCCATGGTGGCGGCGGCGGCCATCGCCGGGGCCGTCACCGACGTGCGGGAGATGCTGCGATGAGCGCCACGAGCGAGCGGCGGCAGGTCGTGGGGCGGGGGATCCCGCTTCCGGGCAACGACATCGACACTGACCGGATCATCCCGGCGCGGTACCTGAAGAGCGTCACCTTCGCGGGCCTCGGCGAGCACGTCTTCGGCGACGAGCGGAAGGCGGTGCCGGAGCACCCGTTCAACCGGCCGCAGTACCAGGGCGCCTCCGTGCTGATCGCGGGCCAGAACTTCGGCTGCGGCTCCTCGCGCGAGCACGCGCCGGTGGCGCTCCGGGACTGGGGGGTGCGCGGCATCGTCGCCGGGTCCTACGGCGAGATCTTCTTCGGCAACTGCACGGCGAACGGGATGCCGTGCCTCGTCGCCGACCCGGGGGATCTCGACTGGCTGCTCCGTGAGGTCGAGAAGCACCCCCGGGAGGGGGTCGAGCTCGACGTCGAGCGCCAGGAGGTGCGCTTCATGGGCCGCACCATCCGGGCCCGCATCCCCGAGGGCGCCCGCAACCAGCTCGTCACCGGCTCGTGGAACGCGGTGAGCGTGCTGCTGGAGGCGGGCGACGCGATCGAGCGCACGGCCCGCGCCCTGCCGTACGTCTCGGGCTACTGAGCGCTCGGCGCCGGCCCGCTCAGACCTGACCCGTCCACGACGGGGTCGCGACCGCCCGCCAGCGGGCGCGGATCGCCTCGACCTCGGCGGGCGGGAGCGGCCCCCGGCGGAGGAGCGCCGCGTTCTCCGCCCATCGATCGGGCCGGGCCGTCCCGACGATCGCGGTGTGGACGCCCGGCGCCGCCAGCGTGAAGCGAAGCGCCGTGCCCACTGCCTCGGCCTCGCCCCGGTCCCGCAGGAAGCCGTAGTCGAGCCGGCGCAGGCGAGACCAGTACGTCTGGTGGTAGGACTCGGCCGGCCTCTTCGCGTAGCGCCAGGCCACGTTGGCCAGGGGCCGCTTGGCGATGACGCCCATCCGGCGCGCGCGGGCCAGCGGCAGCGTGAGGTCGATCGCCTCCTGGTCGGCGATGCTGACCGAGGTCTGGAGCGTGTCGAAACGCCCGCACTCGACGGCGTGGCGCGCCGCCTCGCCGTCGCCGCTGTAGCCGATATAGCGGGCCAGCCCGCGCTCCCGGGCGCGCTCGAGCGCGTCGATGACGTCGCCCTTCCGGAGCTCGGCGAGCGAGCAGCTGTGGAGCTGAATCAGGTCGACGTGGTCGGTGGCGAGCCGCTCGAGGCTCCGCTCGATGCTCCGGAGGAGCGCCGCTGGCCGCCAGTCCGCACGGCCCCAGCCGGCGGCATGGCCGCACTTCGTGAAGAGCGCGACCTCGCGGCGGCGGGCCCCGAGCGCCTGGCCGATGAGGGCCTCGCTGTCCTCGTAGCACTCCGCCGTGTCGATCACGGTGAGCCCGGCGTCGAGCGCGCTCTCGACGAGGCGCGTGACCGTGCGGCGACTGGCTGCCTCGTAGCCGATCTCGGCACCCCCGAAACCCAGCACGCTGGCCTCGATGTCGGTGCGGCCGAGCCGCCGGCGCTCGATGCCTTCCATGGCATGCTAGGATGCGGCGCAGTGAGCCGGGAGTCCACCCGTCCCGGTGGGCCCCGGGCGCGGCACGGCGGGGGAGGGAGACATGGGCGCACGGTGGGATCGCGCTGCGTGGTTCCCGGGCTCTGCCCGATGACCGGCGCCGGCGCTCGGGGGAGCGGCCGGTGAAGCTCGCGCCCGAGCACGACGTTCCGATCCCCTACATGCAGCGCACGCGCGACTACTACCGGAAGCTCGGGTTCGACAACCCGTACCGCTGGGCCCACTACGAGGAGGTACCGTTCGCGCCCCTCCGGAAGCCGCTGGCGCGCTCGCGCCTCGCGCTGATCACGACGGCGGCGCCGTTTCAACCCGGCCTCGGCGATCAGGGTCCGAGCGCCAGGTACAACGCGGCCGCCAAGTTCTACACGGTCTACACGGGCTCGACCGACGCCGAGCCCGACCTGCGCATCTCGCACGTCGGGTACGATCGCAAGCACACCCACGCCAAGGACCTGCGCACGTGGTTCCCGCTCGCGCACCTACAGGACGCGGTCAAGGCGGGACGCGTCGGCGCGCTCACGCCGCGGTTCTACGGGTCCCCCACGAATCGGAGCCAGCGGGTCACGATCGAGCGCGACGCGCCCGAGCTCTTGGCGCGCTGCCGGGAAGACGAGGCGGACGTCGCGCTGATCGTCCCCACCTGACCGGTGTGCCACCAGACGGTCAGTCTGGTTGCGCGGCACCTCGAGGCGAACGGTGTGCCCACCGTGATCATGGGCGCCGCGAAGGACATCGTTGAGCACTGCGGCGTCCCGCGCTTCCTCTTCAGCGACTTTCCGCTCGGCAACTCCGCGGGGAAGCCGTTCGACGCCGAGTCGCAGGCGGCGACGCTCGAGCTGGCGCTCCGCCTGCTGGAGGCGGCGCCGGCGGCGCGAACGACCGTGCAGTCGCCGCAGCGCTGGAGCGACGACCCGTCGTGGAAGCTCGACTTCGACAACGTCGAGCGGATGACGCCCGAGGAGCTCGCCGAGAAGCGCCGGGAATTCGACGCGGTCAAGGCGGTCATCGCGAGCAAGCCGGACCGCAAATGAGTAAGCCGTTCGCCGGCGTCCGGATCCTCGACTTCACCCGCTACCTGGCGGGGCCGTACGGCACCTACCAGCTCGCGCTGCTCGGCGCCGACGTCGTCAAGATCGAGTCCCGGGACGGGGACGAGACGCGCGACCAGCCCGTGGCGTCCGAGTGGGCCGCGCGCCGGATGCCGCCGGGCTTCCTCGCGGTCAACGGCAACAAGCGCAGCATCACCCTGGACCTCCGCAAGCCGGAGGCGCTGGAGGTGGTCAAGCGGCTGGCGGCGAAGGCCGACGTGGTCTGGGAGAACTTCCGACCCGGCGTCATGGACCGGCTCGGGCTCGGCTACGAGACGCTCGCGAGGGTGAACCCCCGGCTCATCTACTGCGCGGTCTCTGGCTTCGGCCAGACGGGCCCGGAGCGGACGACCGCGGCGTTCGACGGGAAGCTCCAGGCGATGTCCGGGATCATGTCGATCACCGGCGAGCCGGCCGGCGGTCCGATGCGCGCCGGGTTCGCGATCTGCGACACGATCGGCGGCCTGACGGCGGCGCTCGCCGTGTCCAGCGCGCTCTACCAGCGCACGCACACGGGCAAGGGCCAGCTGGTGGACGTCGCCATGCTGGACGCCGCGCTCGCCTTCATCCCGGGGCCCGTCTCGGAGTGGACGGTGGCGGGCATCGAGCAGAGGCAGATCGGCAACGGCTCGGTGAGCCGCAAGCCCACCGCCAACCGCTTCCGGGCGAAGGGGACCTTCCTCGTCCTCGCGGTGCTCACGGAGGCGCAGTGGGTGCGGCTCATGACGATCATCGGCCGGGCCGACGCGCTCGGCGACCCGCGCTTCACGGACTGGGCGGCGCGCACCGCGAACTTCCCCGCGCTGCGCGAGGTCATCGAGGGCGCGCTGGCGAGCGACGACGCCAAGACGTGGGAGGAGCGGCTCACGAAGGCCGACGTGCCATGCTCCGCCATCTGGAAGATCGAGGAGATCGTCGAGCACCCCCAGCTCGAGCACCGGGACGTGCTGCAGACGGTGAGCTCGAAGTTCGGCCCCATGAGGCTCGTGGGCTCGGGGTTCCGCCTGGCGCACGGGAGCCCGGGGCTCGACCGGCCGCCGCCGACGCTGGGCGAGCACACGGAGGAGATCCTCGTGGAAGCGGGCTACAGCCAGTCCGAGATCGAGACGCTGCGCGCGCGCGGCGTCGTCTGAGCCGGCGCCTGCCGGAGCTCGGAGCGACGCGAAGCATCGCCCACGACGCGAAGACGCGCCGTCTCGGCGCTGGCGCGGGCGACTACTTCTTGAAGAGGTTGTCGAACGCGCGACGGATGTCGCTCGGGCGCGCGGAATCGGGCGACGCGTTCCGCTCGATGGTCACCCGGAGCGTGAACGAGGCGCAGTCGTTGCGCGCGGCCTTGTCCTCGATCCGCGCGGGAATCGGCTGGGCGCACTGGAAGCGCTGGCTCGTGTCGAAGTGGGCGCACTGGCGGCAGGCGTGGATGGCGGCCCGGCAGCTCGCGCCGGGGCACTGCTCGAGCGATCCGGTGGCGATCGGCAGGAGCTCGCCGCACGCCCCGCACCGGGACACGGTGCGCTGGGCGAGCATGTCGCCGCTCCGCGGAGCGCCGGCGCCTGACGGCTCGCGCCGCTTCGGGTCCGGGTCCGGGCTCCGGTAGCCATGCTGGCGGTACTTGCGGTCGGCCATCCGTCAGATCCTCCTCTACTCCGTTCGGTGCCTTCCGCCGGGACCGAGCCCCGCGCGGGGCCTCGGTCCTCGCGACCCGGGGCGCCGCGCGCCTCCGCGCGGGCCGGCGGGCTGGCCGGACGACGCCGGTCGCGGGGTGGTCCCGCGCGGCGGGGCGACCCTCCGCCTGGTCCCCGCCGGCCTCTCCGTCCGCGCTCCGCGTGAATCGAGGGCGGCGCCGCCCTCACCGATCGGATCCCGCGACCCGGAAGCCCCTCCGGTCTGGGCGGGCGGCTCCGCCAGCGTCCTGCGGTACCGCGCCGGCGGCTGTCCGAACTCCCGCTTGAAGGCGCGGTTGAACGCAGCCTCCGACTCGTAGCCGACCTCGGTCGCGATCTCCACGACCGTCTGCCGGGTCGTCTGGAGGAGCCGGGCCGCCAGCTGGAGCCGCCAGCGCGCCAGGTAGGCCATGGGAGGCTCGCCGAGGAAGTGCGCGAAGCGCTCCACGAGCACGGACCGCGAGGCAGCGACCTCCCGAGCCAGGTCCGCGACCGTCCACGGATGGTAGGGCTTCCGGTGCATCGCGGCGAGCGCGCCCCCGACGATCGGGTCCCTCGCGCCGGCGAGCCAGCCCGTCTGCTCGGGCGGCAGCCGCTCCATGTGGCGCCGGAGCGCCTCGATGAAGAGCGCCTCCGCCATCTTCGCGAGCAGGACCGTATGGCCGGGTCGCCCCGAC
>DATBGA010000074.1:0-38447 GCA_036558225.1 Candidatus Methylomirabilota bacterium
GAAGGCTGGCCAGGAACTCTCGCGCCCGGCCGGCGTCGCGGCTCGTCGCTCCGGCGAGGGTGAGGCCCGGCATTCCGCGCGCGAGCGCCCTCGCGATGTGCCGACCGATCGTCCCCACGCCGAGGATGCCGACGCGACACGCGGGGCCGCTCATGCGCGCCACCGTAGCAACCGGCCTGCGGGAAATCAAGGCGACGGCGTGCTATCCTTCGGCGCGATGGCGCGGGGGATCAGCGCGGCGCGCGCGGCGCGGCTCCGTGGGCCGCTCGAGCGCCTGTATCGCCGGTACGACTACGACGCCCGGATCGGCAGCGACGCCATCCAGTATCCGGCCCGCTACCGGGATCCGCTGGACCGGGAGATCGTCGCCCTCCTCTCGGCAAGCCTCGCCTACGGCCGCGTGTCCCTGTTCGGCGCCTGGCTGGCGCGGCTCCTGGAATGGCTCGGCCCGTCGCCCCGAGCCTTCGTCGAGAGCTTCGACCCCGCGCGCGACGCCGCGCGCTTCGCGCCGTTCCACTACCGATTCACCCGAGGTCGCGACGTCGCGGCCTCGGTCCTGGCCATGCACCGGCTGATCGGCCGCCACGGCTCCCTCCGCGCGGCGTTCGCGGCCGGATACGCGGCCTCGGAGCCGGACCTCCGGCCGGCGCTCCACCGCTTCGCCGGCTCGATCCTCGAGCAGGACTTCCGGCCCGTCGGCATGCCGCACCTCACGCGCGGCTTCCGGCATCTCTTCCCCGATCCGGCCACGGGAGGCGCGTGCAAGCGCTGGCATCTCTTCCTCCGGTGGATGGTCCGGCGAGAGCCGCCGGACTTCGGGGACTGGCGGGAGATCTCGCCCTCGAAGCTCCTGATCCCGCTCGACACCCACATCGCGAACATGGCCCACGCCATCCGGCTGACACGCCTTCGCTCCCGCACGGGACGCATGGCGGCCGACATCACGGGAACCCTCCGCCGCCTCGACCCGGCCGATCCCGTGAAGTACGACTTCGCCCTGTGCCACACCCGGATGCGCGGCGACTGCCTCGACCGCCGCGACGCGCGCGTGTGCCCGGCCTGCCAGCTCCGGACGGTCTGTCGTCACTGGTAGCGCGATGACCGGCGCGCCCGCCGTCCTTCTCCTCGCGCTCGCCGTGCTGGTCGCGCTCGGCGCGACAGTTTGGGGTCTGGTGGTCCTGGCGGGCCGGGGGCGCCAGCCGCCCCCCGACGCCAATCGCGTGGACGCCGCGTTCTCGGTCCTCCAGCGCGATATCGCGACCGTCCGCGACGAGGGCCACCGGGGCCAGAGCGCCACGCTGGCCGCCGTCCACGAGGAGGTGACCCGCTTCGGCGGGCAGGTCGGCGCGCGCCTGGGCCAGCTCCAGAGCGCCGTGGCGATGGAGCTCCAGCAGGTGACGGCGGAGGTCAACCGGCGGCTCCAGGACGGCATGACGCTCATGCAGGATGCCCAGAAGACGATGGGGCAGCGTCTGGACGAGGCCTCCCGGGCGGTGACCGAGGTGCACGGCCAGCTCGGCGCGCTCGGCGAGGCCACGCGCCGCATGGAGCAGGTGGGGCGCGACATCGCCGGGCTCGAGCAGATCCTCCGCGCACCGAAGATGCGCGGGGGCCTCGGCGAGATCCTCCTCGAGCGCCTGCTCGCCGAGATCCTGCCCACCGGCGCCTACCGTCTTCAGCACGCCTTCCGGAGCGGCGACAAGGTCGACGCGGCGGTCGTCGTGGCGGACCGGCTCGTCCCGGTGGACTCCAAGTTCCCGCTGGAGAACTTCCGGCGCATGCTGGAGGAGCCCGAGGAGGAGCCGCGCCGCCAGTCCCGCAAGGCCTTCCTGAAGGACGTCCGAGGCCGCGTGGACGAGATCGCCAAGAAGTACATCGTGCCCGACGAGGGCACGTTCGACTTCGCGCTCATGTACGTTCCCGCCGAGAACGTCTACTACGAGGTGATCCTCCGCGACGAGGGGGAGGACTCGCTGCTCGGCTACGCGCTGTCGCGCCGCGTGGTGCCTGTCTCGCCCAACTCCTTCTACGCGTACCTGCAGGTCATCCTGCTGGGGCTTCGCGGCCTCCGCATCGAGCAAAACGCCCGCGAGATCCTGGGCGCGCTCGGGCGGCTGCAGGCGGACGCCGCGCGGGTCCGGGAGCACTTCGACACGCTCGGACGGCACATCACCAACGCGAAGAACAAGTACGACGAGACCACGACGTCCCTCGCCCGGCTCGAGGGAAAGATCGAGGACGTCTCGGGCCGCGGCGGGCAGGCAGCCCTTCCCGGCGTCTGAATCGCGCAGCTGACGGCCTCGTGGCCGAGTTCCGAGCGACGCCTCGAGCCGGTCGCCGGGAGCCCTGTGGTATCATCCGATCGAGATGGCCGCGTCACCGCCCTGTCAGGTCTACGGCATCAACATTCTCGTGAAGCTCCTGGAAGAGGCGCCGGCGGGCGTTCGCATCTACTGTCCGAAGGGCTCGCCCATCCGCTACGGCGTCGTGGCGGGGCGCGGCGACGGCTTCGACGAGGGCGCGAACGCGTTCCGCGACATGCCGCCGGTGGAGGCGGTCGTCGCCTTCGAGGAGCCCGCCGAGGAGGTCGAGGGCCACTACTTCTACGTCAACGGCGAGGAGTTCCGGGTCCTGCGGCTCGATTCGGTCATCCTGGCCTTCCCGCGAGAGTAGCCGCCCCGTCCCACCCGGTCGCTGCCCGCGGGCCCTCCGAGATGTCCCGCCTTCCCGTCGATCGCGTCCTGACCGAGATCACCGAGCGCGAGGTCGTCGACCTCACCGCCGAGCTCGTCCGGATCCCGAGCGTCTTCCGGCCCGGTGAGGCCGGGGCGAACGAGGAGGCGGTCGGCCGCGCCGTGGAGGCCTGGCTCCGCCACGAGGGCTTCGCCGTCGAGGTGCAGGAGGTCGCGCCGGGACGCCCGAACGTCGTCGGCTGGGTCGACGGGGACCACCCCGGCGAGACGCTCTGCCTCGAGGGACACACCGACGTCGTGACGGAAGGCGACCCGGCCGCCTGGCGGCATTCGCCGTGGAGCGGCGTCATCGAGGACGGGCGCGTCTACGGGCGCGGTAGCGCCGACATGAAGGGCGGGCTGGCGGCCGCGATGGTGGCCGCCGGCGCCGTGCGCCGCGCCGGGGTCCCGCTCGCGGGCCGGCTCATGGTCGCGGCCCTCGTGGACGAGGAGGACGCGATGTCCGGCGCCAAGCACTTCGTGGGGACGCCGCTCGGCCGCGCCGTCTCCGCCGCCATCGTCTGCGAGCCGGAGCAGAACGAGCTCTGCCTCGAGCAGAAGGGCGTCCTCTGGGCGCGCGTCACGGTCCACGGCCGCATGGCCCACGGGGCGATGCCGTACGCTGCCGTGAACCCCATCGTCGCGGCGGGACAGTTCCTCGCCCGAGTGCCGCAGCTCGAGCGCCGCGTCCGGCGCGGCGTCCGGCGCAGCCGATTCCTCGGCGTGCCCCACGTCACGCCGACGGTCGCCCGGGCGCCGGTGGGCCACGTCGCCCAGAACAACGTCATCCCGGCGTCGGCCGAGCTTCGTCTGGACGTGCGGCTGACGCCGGGGCTCGAACCCGGCGGAGTCATCGGCGCGATCGAGGACCTGGCGCGGGACACGGAGCGGCGGTGTCCGGGCACCAGGATCACCGTGGAGCCCGTCGAGGCGCCCCGCCCGGCGACCCGCGTCGACCGCGGCGAAGCGGTCGTCAAGGCGCTGGAGTGGGCGGTGCGGCGCGTCGGCCGCCGCCGGCCGGTCTTCGGGGGCGTTCCCGGCTCGACGGACGGCACCATCCTGCGCACCGTCCTCGGGATCCCGATCGTGACGTTCGGGCCGGGAAACCGGCTCATCCCGCACCAGGTGGACGAGCACGTGCCGATCGCCGAGCTCGTGGAGGCCGCCCGCTGCTACGCCGCGGCGGCGGTGCGGTTCCTGTCGCGCCATGACTGAGCACCTCGAGAGTCCGCAGCTGCGGCCGGTCGAGGCCTTCCCGGCGCGCGTCGAGGATCGCGACGTCATCTGCCTGCGCGACCCCTCGGGGGTGACCGACGCGGTGCTGACGGTGCCGCGAGGCCTGGTGCCGATCCTCGCCCTTTTCGACGGGATCCGGTCACTCGTCGACGTCCAGGCCGAGATCATGCGCCAGTGCGGCGAGCTGGTGCTGAGGAGCCAGCTGGAGTCGATGGTGGACGTCCTCGACCAGCACCTGTTCCTGGAAGGGCCCCGCGTCGACGCCGAGCGGGCCCGCCAGCGGGCGACCTTCCTGGGCTCGCCGGTCCGCCCCGCGTTCCTCGCCGGACGCTCGTACGACGGCGAGCCCGACGGTCTCGCGGCGGCGCTCGAGGGGCACTTCGACGCGCCGGGAGGACCGGGAGCGATCGGCCCGCGACGCGACGTCGTCGCGCGCGGGCTCGTGGCGCCGCACATCGACTTCAATCGGGGCGGTCCCGCGTACGCATGGGCGTACCGCGCCCTGGCCGAAGCCGGGGACGTGGACTGCTTCATCGTCGTCGGGACGGCCCACGCGGGGCTCGACGGGTATCCGTTCGCGGCCACCGCCAAGCCCTTCGAGACTCCGTTCGGCCGGCTCGAGGTCGACCGCGAGGTCCTGGACGCCGTCGTCCGTCGGGCGCCGGGCGATCTGTTCGCCGCCGAGCTCGCGCATCGGGGCGAGCACTCCGTAGAGTTCCAGGCGGTCTGGCTCCAGTACCTCAGGCGCCGGGCGGGCGGGGGAGAGCGGCGCTTCGTGCCGCTTCTGGCGAGCTTCGTCCAGGAGTGCTTGGTCGACGGCCGGAGCCCCGCCGGCGAGCCGGCGATCGAGGCGATGCTGGACGCGCTCCGCGACGCGATGGCGACCGTCCCGCGCCGCTACTGCCTCGTGGCCGGCGCGGACCTCGCTCACGTGGGCCCGCGCTTCGGGGACGAGTGGCGAGCCGGACCGGCAGAGCTCGCGCGCGTCCAGGCGGAGGACCACGCGCTGCTCGCCCCCGTGGTCCGGGCGGACGCCGAGGGCTTCTTCGCCGAGGCGCTGCGGCAGCGGGACCGGAACCGGATCTGCGGACTGTCGCCCATCTATGCCGTGCTGCGCCTCCTGTCCGGAGGCGCGGGGCGGCTGCTTCACTATGGCCAGTGGCCCGATCCGGAGGGCGCGGTCAGCTTCGCGAGCGTGAGCTTCGAGGAGGAGGCGATCCCTCGGTGACCATGCCCGCGTCCGGGACCGGCGCGCCCGGCGACGCAGGCCTCTCCGGCGCGTTCCGGATCGATCGCGAGGGCGCCTGGCGGCACGAAGGCGTGGAGGTCACCCATCCGGGCGTCCTGCAGAACCTCTACGCGAATCTCCGGGTCGACGCGGAGGGCCACCATCTGCAAGCGGGGCCCCTGCGCGTCGCCGTGCAGGTCGACGACGCGCCGTTCGTCGTCGTGCGGGCCGAGCCGGGAACCGACCCGGACACGATCGACCTCCATCTGACCGACGGAAGCCGGGAGCCGCTGGACGCCGGGACGCTCGTCCTGGACCGGCGCGGTTTCCCGTACTGCCGGGTCAAGGGCGGGCGCTTCCGGGCCCGCCTCTCCGTCGCGGCCTGGCTCCAGCTCGCCGGGAGGATCGAGCCAGATCCCCGTTCCGGCTTGCCCACGCTGGTCCTGGGCGACCGACGGACGCCGCTTCGTCCCAGCGACTAGGCAGGGCACCCGGCCCGGGGGAGCCGGCGCGTCTATCCCCGCAGGTGCAGGACGACGGCCTTGAGCTCGGTCATCTCCTCGACGGCGTAGCGCGGTCCCTCTTTGCCGAAACCCGACTCCTTGAGGCCACCGTACGGCATGAGGTCCGCCCGCCACTGCGGCCCCCAGTTCACGTGGAGGTTCCCCGACTGGACCTCCCGTGCGAACTTCATGGCGTTCTCGAGGCTCTCGGTGAAGATGGCCGCCGACAGTCCGTAGGGCGTGTCGTTCGCGAGCGCGATGGCCTGGTCGATGTCGTCGAACGGCGTCACGGCGACCGCGGGCCCGAAGAGCTCCTCGGCGGAAATCCGCATCTCGGGCTTGACGTCGGCGACGACGGTTGGCGCGTACAGCGCCCCCTTCCGCTCGCCGCCCGTGACGAGCCGCGCCCCCGCGTTCACCGCCTCGCGGACCCACTCGTCGACCCGAACGGCCTCCTTCTCGCGGACCATCGGCCCCATCTTCACCTTCTCGTCGAGCTGGCTCCCGGTCGTGATCGCCTCCACGCGCGGCTTCAGGGCGTCGAGGAAATCGCTGTAGACCCGGCCCGCCGCCAGCACCCGCTGGGTGGAGATGCACACCTGCCCGGCGTTCGCGTACCCGGTGAGCGCCACGGCCTCGGCGACCCGGTCCAGGTTGGCGTCCGGCATGACAATCACCGGCGAGTTGGAGCCCAGCTCCATCGTCACGCGCTTGATCCCGGCGTTCCGGCAGATCCGCTCCCCCACGTCGCGGCTTCCGGTGAACGTGATCTTCCGGACCCGCGGGTCGGCGGAGAGGAGGTCGCCCAGCTCCCCGCCCGGCCCGGTGAGGCACTGGATGCCCTCGGCGGGAAGGCCCGCCTCCAGAAGGATCTCCGTGAGCTTGAGCGCGGACAGTGGCGTGTCCGTGGCCGGTTTCACGATGACCGCGTTGCCCCCCGCGATCGCCGGGCCGACCTTGTGGCACACGAGGTTCAGCGGGAAGTTGAAGGGGGTGACGGCCAGCACCACGCCGCACGGCACCCGCAGCGTGAAGGCGAGCTTGCCGGCGCCGCCCGGCGCGCCGTCGACCGGAATCGTCTCGCCGTGGATCCGCTTGGCCTCCTCCGCGGAGCCGAGGATCGTCTCGACGGCCCGGTTCGCCTCGAGACGCCCCTCCGCGAGGGCCTTGCCCTCCTCGAGGCTGATCGTCCGGCCGAGGTCCTCCTGTCGCGCGACCATCAGGTCCGCCGCCTTCCGGAGGATCCGGAAGCGGTCGTAGCCGGACAGCTTGCCCATCGCCCGGGCGCCCCGGACCGCGCTCTCCAGGGCGCGCTCCACGTCGCCCCGGTCCGCCCGCGGAACCGTGTCGACCACCGAGCGATCGAAAGGGTTCTCGACGGGAATCGACTGCGGCTTGGACACCCACTCGCCGGCCACGTACATGCGCATCTGAGGTCCTCCCCTCGGCAAGCTCGAGCTGAAGCGTGGGGGGCCCGACGGCCCTCAGGGGAATTATCCCGCGCGCACGAAGGCTCTACAAGGCCGCCGGGCTCCGAGATCGGCGCGGGGCCTCAGTCCTTGCGCGAGAGGTCCCCGGCAACCCAGGCCCGGTGGAGGGGCCCGCCCTCGCGCCACGCCTGGCAGGAGTTCACGAACCAGGGGGTGCCGCGCGGATCGCCGGGCGTCGCGAAGCCGAACGCGGCGCCGGCTCCCTGGCGGACGACCGGCCCCATCGCGAGGATGAGGGCCGCGACGTGGGTGCAGCCGCGCTCGCGCCCGATGCGCTGGTTCACCGCTCGCGTGAACCCGGGGCCGACCGCCACCCCGACGAGCGACTGGAGCGGCGGCAATGCGTCAGGGCACACGCCCGCGTGCGGGAACGTGCGCATCGAGCCCTCGATCGCCGTCACCGCCAGCGTGGGCCAGCTGACGGTCAGCGTGACCTCCATGTGATGGATGACGTCGCCGTCGTGCTGGACCCAGTCGGGCACGCCGTGTGGGCGCCGGTCCTCTAGGCTGCCGTGGACCCTGAGCGCCCCGGCGTCGCCGTCGGTGGCGATCGTCGCGGCGTCGATCCGGATGGTGCGGACGTGGATGGGCAGCGAGTGGGGGCGGGCCGCGTCTCGCGAGGGACGCGGTTGCCGGGCGCTGCTCACCGGCGCGCGGCCCGCACCGCGTTCAGCTCGCCGAGGATGGCGTCGTGGACGTGGCCGTTCGAGGCGAGGATCCCCGGCCCCTCGAGCCGCCACGGGCCACCCTGCACGCTCGTCACGCGCCCCCCCGCCTCGCCGACGATGAGCCCCCCCGCGGCCATGTCCCAGGGGCCCAGCGAGAATTCCCAGAAGCCTTCCAGCCGCCCGCACGCGACCCAGCAGAGGTCGAGCACCGCCGAGCCGAGGCGCCGGACGGCCTGGGCCCGGACCGACAGCGCCGCGTACTCCGGCAGATTCGTCGCCGCCGTCGTGCGGATGTCGTAGGGGAAGCCCGTCACGAGCAGCGCCTGGTCGAGCGCGTCCACGCTCGAGACCCGGATCACCTCGCCGTTCAGCGTCGCCCCCCGGCCTCGCTCGGCCACGAAGCACTCGTCCCGGCTGGGATCGTAGCCGACGCCCAGCTCGACGACGCCCGCCCGCTCGAGCGCGACGGAGACCGCGAAGATCGGCAGCCCGTGCGCATAGTTCGTGGTGCCGTCGAGCGGATCGATCAGCCAGCGGTACTCGGACCGCCCGTCGGTGGCGCCGCTCTCCTCGGCGAGGACCGCGTGGTCGGGGAACGCGCCGAGCAGACGCTCCACGATCAGCGTCTCGGCGCGCTGGTCCATCTCGGTGACGAGGTCGATGACCGAGCGCTTGTGGCGGATCCGACGCGTGCCCCCGATCTCCTCGCGGAGCAGCGCCCCCGCAGCTCGAGCGGCGTCCAGCGCGACGGGGAGGAATGGGCCCGAGCTCACGCTGCGGAGCGTATCACGAGCGCCGTCGCGTTGCCCGCTCACGGACCGGCCGGTATACTCGTCTCGATGCCTGTGTCCACCCTCGGCCGGTACCTCGCCCGGCAGCGGGCGCGGTACGCGGCGGGCGTCCTCCTCCTGCTCGCCACGAACGCCTGCGCGCTCCTGATCCCGTGGATCACCAAGGACGTCGTCGACGCGCTGGGGAGCGCGGGCCGCGCCGGCGCGACCCGCGGGACCGTCGCGGCGGGCGCGCTCCTGATCGTCGGGCTCGCGCTGGTCCAGACGGTGGTCCGCATGGCGTCGCGCCTCGTCCTGCTCGGGGCGGGACAGCGGGTGGAGGCCGCCATCCGCGCGGACCTGTTCGAGACCTTCCTGCGGCTCGAGCCCGGCTTCTACCAGACCCGGCGAACCGGGGACCTCATGTCTCGCGCGACGAATGATCTCCAGAGCGTTGCGATGCTCATCGGCTTCGGCCTCCTCTCGCTCGTCAACACCGTGATCATCTACGCGGGCACGCTCTTCGTCATGCTCCGCATCGACCTCTGGCTGACGGTGGCGGCGCTCGCCCCGTATCCGCTGCTCCTCGGCGTGGCCCGCCGCTACAACACCCGCGCGCACGCCGACACACTGGCCGTGCAGGAGCAGCTGGCGCGGCTGGCCGACAAGACGCAGGAGAACCTGAGCGGGATGCCCGTCGTGCGCGCGTACACGCTCGCGCCCCGCGAGGTCGCGGAGTTCGGCCGGCTGAACGGGGAGCACCTCGCCCGCGTGCTCCGCCAGACGCGGACGCACGGTCTCTTCGCGCCGCTTCTCGCGATCATGACCGGCATCGGGGGGCTGGGCGTCCTGTGGATCGGCGGGCGGGCGGTCCTGGAAGGGCGCCTCTCCCTCGGCGTGCTGGTCGCGTTCTCCGGCTACGTGGCGTACCTCGCGTGGCCGACGATGGCGCTGGGCTGGGTGCTGGCGATCGTCCGCCGCGGCCTCACCGCATTCGGCCGGGTCGCCGAGATCCTGAACACGCCGCCCGGGATCGTCGACGAGCCCCACGCGGCGCCGCTGAGCCGGCCGGTGCGGGGGGAGGTCGAGTTCCGCCGGCTCACGTTCCGCTACGACGCGCCGGACCGGCCGGCCGCGCTGCGGGACGTGAGCCTCCGGATCCCTGCCGGCAGCTCGGTCGCGGTCGTCGGGCCGACGGGCGCGGGCAAGACCACCCTCGCGGCGCTGCTGCCGCGGCTGTGGGATCCGCCCCCCGGAACGGTCTTCGTCGACGGACGGGAGATCCACTCGATCGCGCTCGGCGATCTGCGGACCGCCATCGGCTTCGTGCCGCAGGAGGCCTTTCTGTTCTCGCGCACCCTCCGGGAGAACGTCGCGCTCGGCGGCCCGGAAGCCGGCGTGCCGGCCGCCGCCGACGTGGCGGGCCTCTCGTCCGACGTCGCGCGGCTTCCCGCCGGCTGGGACACGGTGGTTGGCGAGCGGGGCCTGACGCTCTCGGGCGGCCAGCGCCAACGGGCGACGCTGGCCCGGGCGCTCCTGCGCGACCCCCGCATCCTCGTCCTTGACGACGCCTTCGCGGCCGTCGACGCCGAGACCGAGTCGGTGATCCTGGCGCGCCTCCTCGAGCGCATCCGCGAGCGCACCACGCTGGTGGTCACGCATCGCCTCCGGGTCGCGGCGCTGCTCGACCGGATCGTCGTCCTCGACGAGGGGCGGCTGGTCGAGGAGGGGACCCACGCGGAGCTCCTCGCCCGCGACGGGCTCTACGCGCGTCTGTGGAAGCGCCAGCAGCTCGAATCCACGGTCGAGGAGGCCGGATGAGGACATCCGGCACCCCGCGCCGGCCATGACCCGGCGCGCCAGCGCCCCGTGGGGGGACGACGACACCGTCGGCCGGGTCTACGACGCCCGGCTCGCGGCGCGGGTCTGGGTCTACACGCGGCCGTACGGCGGCGCGGTCGCCGTCTCGGCGGCGCTGTTCCCCCTCCTGGCGGCGGTGGACCTCGTCCAACCGTACCTGGTCAAGGTCGCCATCGACGCCCACATCCTCCGGGGGGACCTCGCCGGCCTCTCGCGGATCGTGCTGCTCTTCGCCGCCACCCTCGCGGTGCAGTACGCGCTGCGCTACGCGCAGATCTACCTCGCGACTTGGACGGGACAGCGAGTCGTGCACGATCTGCGGGCCGCCCTCTTCGCTCACGTCCAGCGGCTCCCGGCGGCGTTCTTCGACCGGAATCCCGTCGGGCGCGTCATGACACGGGTCCTCGGGGACGTGGAAGCGATCGGCGAGGTGTTCACGGCCGGCGTCGTCGCCATCGTGGGCGACGTCATCACGCTGGCCGGGGTGGTCGGCGCCATGCTGCTCCTCCACTTTCGACTCACCCTGATCATCTTCGCCGTGCTGCCGCTCCTCGCCGGCGTGGCGGTGGCCCTGCGGTGGCCGACCCGGCGCGCCTACCGGGACGTGCGGGCGCGCCTGGCGCACATGAACGCGGAGCTCCAGGAGACGATCGCGGGGATGACGGTCATCCAGCTCTTCGGACGGGAGGCGGCGCGGGGCGCCGAGCTGAGGACTCTCGGCGAGCGCTACCGGCGGGCGCAGTTCCGGCGGATGGGGTTCGACACGATCCTGTACGCGGCGGCCGAGGCGGTGGGGGCCTTCGTCCTGGCCGCGCTCCTCTGGTGGGGCGGGATCGAGATCATCGACGGCACGCTGACGTTCGGCGTCCTCGTGGCCTTCATGCAGTACACCCAGCGCTTCTACCTCCCCATCCGCGACGCGGCGGCGAAGTTCTCGGTCATGCAGGCGGCGACGGTGTCGGCCGAGCGGGTGTTCGCGCTGCTGGACACCCCGCCCGAGGCGGGAGGCACAGCGGTGCCCGCCGTCGAGGCGGCCCCGGCGCGGCAGACCGCCTCGGGGCACCGGCCGCTGGCCGTCGAGCTCCGCGACGTCTGGTTCGCCTATCCGGGCGCGGCCGATGGCGGGCCCCCGCACGGCGTGACGCGCGAGGCCGATGCGAGCCCGGGCCCCGGGCGGCCGTGGGCCCTGCGGGGAGTGTCCCTTCGCATCGCGGCGGGCGAGCGCGTCGCCGTCGTCGGCGCCACCGGGGCGGGCAAAACGACGCTCGCCCGCCTCCTCACGCGGACGTACGACGTGCAACAGGGCGCGGTCCTGGTGGAGGGGATCGACGTCCGCGAGTGGGACCTGCCCGCCCTCCGGCGGCACGTGGGTCTGGTCCTCCAGGACGTTGTGCTCTTCGCCGGCACCGTCGCGGACAACCTGGCGCTCGGGCGCGACTTCCCGAGGCCGGCGGTCGAGGACGTGGCGCGTCGCGTTCACGCCGACCCGTTCATCCGCTCGCTCGCCGGCGGATACGACGCGCCGTTGCTCGAGCGCGGCGCGAATCTTTCGCACGGACAGCGCCAGCTCCTTTCGGTTGCCCGAGCGCTCCTGTATAATCCCCCCGTCCTGGTGCTCGACGAGGCCACGTCGAGCGTCGACCCTGAGACCGAGCACTTGCTTCAAGACGCCGTCAACCAGCTCCTCGCGGAGCGCACCAGCTTGGTGATCGCGCATCGCCTCTCGACCATCCAGCGCGCGGATCGCGTCCTGGTCCTCCAGCACGGCCAGCTTGTCGACGACGGGCCGCACGCCGAGCTGCTCCAGCGAGACGGTCTGTATCGGACGCTCTGGGAGCTCCAGTTCGGCCAGGACGCCTCGAGGAACGGCCGGGCGGCCGACGCCGCCGCGCGGGCATGACGAGTGGACTCCAGAAGCGCATCTACGCGCTGGTGCGCCGCGTGCCGACCGGACGCGTCGTGACCTACGGTCAGGTCGCGGCGCTCGTGGGATCGCCTCGCGCCGCGCGCGCCGTGGGACAGGCGATGCGGGTCTGCCCGGCTGGCGTGCCGTGGCACCGGGTCGTCAACGGCCGCGGAACGATCAGCCGCCGCGGCGACGGGAGCGGCGCGCTGAGCCAGCGCCTGCTCCTGGAAGGCGAGGGGGTGCGGTTCGGCCGCGGGCGGATCGACCTCCGGCGATATCGCTGGCCGACGAGATCGCGATCCGGGCCCGCCCGGCGGTTCCGGCCGGAGCTCCTGGCATGATCCCGCCCGCCGCGGCCCGCGTCCGGACCGCCCTCCAGACCCTCGGGGTCGAGGGCGAGGTGATCGTGCTCGCCGACAGCGCGCGCACGGCGGCCCAGGCCGCCGCCGCGTGCAGCGTGGCCGTGGGGCAGATCGTCAAGTCGCTCGTCTTCCTGGCGGGTGACGAGCCCATCCTGGTGCTCGTGTCCGGGGCGAACCAGGCCGACGAGAAGCACCTCGCCGCGCTGAGCGGTCAACCGGTGCGCCGGGCCGACGCCGACGCCGTGCGCGGATCGACTGGCTACGCGATCGGGGGCGTGCCGCCGGTCGGCCATCCGCGGCCCCTGCGGGTCTTCATCGACCGTGACCTCCTGGGCTACGATCGCCTCATCGCCGCCGCCGGCACGCCGCACGCCGTGTTCCCGATCACGCCGGCGGAGCTGTGCCGTGTGACCGGCGGCACCGTGGCCGATCTCAAGCGCGTCGTCGACGGGGCCACGCCATGACCGTCGCGGGCGCGGCGAGCTGAGGGCTGCCGTGCGAGTCATGCCGCTGGCGGCCGACTCTCTCGGCGCCCGGTCCATGGCCACCTACGTGGAGGCCGGGGCGCTCCGCCTCCTCATCGATCCCGGCGTGACTTTGGCCCCGCGTCGCTACGGGCTCGATCCCGCCCCCGCGGAGGAGGAGGCGCTGGCGCGCGCCCGCCTCCGGATCGACGCCTATGCCGTCCGCGCCACGCACGTGGCGGTGAGCCACTTCCACGCGGACCACTTCCGGATGGATCCGACGCTCTACGCCGGCCGCCGGGTCTGGTCGAAGGACCCGCGCGGGTCGATCGACCGGCACCAGGCCGTCCAGGGGCGCGAGTTCTGGCGGGCCATCGGCCCGCACTGCCAGCTCGAACCGGCGGAGGGCAAGCAGGTCGAGGTCGAGGGCGTGATCATTCGGTTCTCGCCGCCGCTTCCCCACGGGCCGGACGGCTCCGAGTTCGGGCACGTCGTGGCGGTGACCGTCGACGACGGGATGCGCTTCGTCCACGCCTCCGACCTCCAGGGGCCGGCGTCGCCGGTCGCCACGCAGTTCCTGCTGCGGGAGCGCCCTGACCTGGTCTACCTGTCCGGTCCCCCCACCTACCTCCAGGCGCAGGTGGGGCACGGCGTCGTGCAGCGGGGGATCGACAATCTGATCCGCCTGGTTGGGGAGACGGGCTGCCGCGTCATCGTGGACCACCACGCGGTGCGAGAGCCGCGATTCCGGGAGCGTCTCGCCGCGGCGTTCGACACCGGACAGGTGGTGACGGCGGCCGAGTACCTGGGACGCCGCGACGAGTGTCTCGAGGCCTGGCGGGCCGCGCTCTGGGCGCGGCGGCGCCGGGAGCGGCCCGACACGCGTGAGGCCGCCGGCGGACCGTGAGACGAGCGTTCGAGCGAGGAGCCAAGGAGGAAGCGCCATGTCGGACATCCCGAAGGTCGGTGAGGCGGCGCCGGACATCCGGCTGCAAGGAATCGGGGGCAAGGAGTGGAGCCTGGCCTCGCAGCGGGGCAAGTCGGTCGTCCTGCTCTTCTACGTCCTCGACTGGACGCCGGGCTGAACGAAGGAGATGCCGGCCTTCGAAGCCCGGCTCCGGGACTTCGAGGCCGCGAATGCCCAGGTCGTGGGCATCTCCTGCGATTCCATCTACAGTCACGAGGCATGGGCGAAGTCCCTCGGCGGGATCTCCTATCCCTTGCTGGCGGACATCCAGCGGGACGTCGTCCGGCGATACGGGATCCACTGGCCGGAGCTCAACGCGTGCCATCGCGCCACGTTCGTGATCGACCGGCAGGGCATTCTCCGGTTCATCGAACGCTACGGCCGGGGCGAGCTGCCCGATCCGTCGAAGATCCTCACCGAGGTCAAGAAGCTCGGCTGAGCCCGGCGGCGTCGAGAGTCCCGGGCCTCGCCGCCCCGGACAACCTCGGCGCGCACATGTCGATCGCCGGCGGGCTGCCGAACGCGGTCCGCCGCGGCGTGGCGGCCGGGTGCGGGGTCGTCCAGATCTTCGTCAAGAACCAGCTGCGGTGGGCCGGCCGCCGGCTGGACGAGGGCGAGGTGCACGACTTCCGCCGAGAGCTCGGTGCGTCCGGGCTGCGCGCCGCGTTCGCTCACGCGAATTACCTCATCAACCTGGCCACGCCGGACGCGGGCGAGCGGGCCCGCGCCGTGACGGCCCTGGTGGACGATCTCGAGCGGGCCGAGCGCCTCGGCCTTCCCTTCGTCGTCCTGCATCCCGGCTCCCACCGGGGCGCCGGCGCTGCCGAAGGGCTCGCCCGCCTCGCTGGCGCGCTGGACGAGGCCGCCCACCGGACCGAGGGATGGCGCGTCCGGGTGGCCCTCGAGAACACGGCCGGGGCGGGCCACGTCCTGGGCGCCCGGGCGTCGGAGCTCGGCGCGATCCTCGCCCGGGTCCGCCGCCCGGAGCGCCTGGCGCTCTGCGTGGACACGTGTCACCTGTTCGCGGCGGGGTACGACATCCGGACTCCCCGGGGATTCGAGGCGACGCTCGGCGAACTCGACCGCGCGGTGGGCCTCGACCGCCTGGTGGCCTTCCACCTGAACGATTGCAAGGCGGGGCTCGGCTCGCGGCTCGACCGGCACGAGAACATCGGTGCCGGGGGGATCGGCCTCGCGGCGTTCCGCTTTCTCCTGAACCATCCGCGTCTGGGGGCGCTACCCATGATCCTGGAGACGCCGAAGCGCGACGATGGCGACGCGCGAAACCTGGCGACGCTCCGCGGGCTCCGGCGGCGCCGACGCGCGGGTCGATGAGCGGCACGGGCGCCGCGGCGCGAAGAGCCGACCATCCGGGGGCGCCGGGAGCCGTGGAGGCGGCCGCCGCGCGCGTCCTCGCCTTCGGGCGGCGCGGCCTCGCCGAGCGCCCGGAGTGCTCGAACATCGCGAGCCCGATCGGCCTCGCGCAGTACCTCGCGATCGCGGCGGAGGTGGCGGCGTGGATCGGCCGGGGTCGCGCCCTCGACTGGGGCGCGGGATGGGGACAGACGAGCCTCCTCCTCAGGGCCCACGGGGTGCGGGTCGTGGCCTACGACGTGGAGGACAAGGGTGCCGCCGCCGGGCTCCTCGGCGCGGCCGAGGTGCCCTACGTCGTGACGCCCGGGCCGGCTCTGCCCTTCGTGGACGGTGCGTTCGACGCGGTCCTCAACTGCGGCGTCCTCGAGCACGTGGCGGACGAGCGCGCCGCGCTGGCGGAGCTCCGCCGCGTCCTGCGCCCCGGGGGCCGGCTCTTCACGTACCACCTGCCGAACCGGCACGCGTACACGGAGTGGGCCGGCCGGCGGCTGGGCGGCTTCCACCACGAGCGGACCTACACGCGGCCGGAGGCGTACGCCCTGTTCGAGGCCGCGGGGTTCCGTGTGACGACCTGTCGCGCCTTCCACGTGCTGCCCCGCAACGTGTGGGGACGCCTGTCCGAGCGCCTGCCGATGGCGCCCTGGGTCAGCGCCGCCTACGACCGCCTCGACGCCGCCCTCGCGCGGATTCCGGGCGTCCGGCGCGTCGCGACCGCATGGGCCATCGCCGCGGACCGGCCACCCCCGGAGCCCCTGGGCCGCCGCGCGCCGCCCGGCGAGGGTCCGGCCGGCTAGCGCCTGCCGGCCCTGTCCGTCGACGCGCCCTCACGGGTATGCTGCGACGTGTCGCCCTGAGCGGCGGCGAGAGCTGTACAAGATCGAGGAGACGACATGCAAAGCCCGGCGATCCGGCGAGCTCGGACCGACACCCTGGAGATCGGCTACGAGGAGCACGGCCGGCCGGATGCTCCGGTTGTGATGCTGCTCCACGGCTTCCCGGACGACGCCCGCGCCTGGGACGGGGTGGTCCCGCGCCTCCTCGGTGCCGGCTACCGGGTGATCGTCCCCTATCTCCGGGGATACGGTCCGACGTGGTTCCTCGACCCCGCCGCGCCCCGCATGGCCCAGCAGTGCGCGCTCGGCCAGGACCTCGTGGACCTGATGGACGCGCTCCATCTCGGCCAGGTGTCCCTGGTCGGCCAGGACTGGGGCGCGCGGACAGTCTGCATCGCCGCGGCGCTCCACCCCGAGCGGGTGCGGACCCTGGTCACCTTCGGCGGCTACGCCATCCAGAACATCGCGAAGGCCGCCAATCCAGGAGACCCGGAGCAGGAGGCGCGACTCTGGTACCAGTGGTACTTCAACACCGAGCGCGGGCGGAGCGGGCTCGCGCGGAACCGGCGGGAGATCTGTCGCCTCCTCTGGCGCACGTGGTCGCCGGGCTGGCGCTTCGACGACGCCACGCTCGATCGCACCGCCCCGTCCTTCGACAACCCCGACTTCGTGGACGTCGTCATCCACTCCTACCGCCACCGGCACCGGAACGCGCCCGGGGAGCCGCGCTTCGAGACGGACGAGGCGCGCCTGGCCGCCCGCCCGCCGATCCAGGTCCCGACGCTCGTGCTCCACGGCGCGGACGACACCGTCGATCCGGTCCACACCTCGGAGGGAGAGGCGCATCTCTTTCCCAAGGGCTACATGCGCCAGGTGATCGGGAACGCCGGGCACTTCGCGCACCGGGAGCAGCCCGCCGTCGTCTCGGACGCCGTCATCACGTTCCTCCGCCAGGCGGGCTAGGGAACGCCGGGCGTGGGCGTCGACCGGGCCCCGGCGCGCTACGACGCCGCGCTCCGACGACACGTCCAGGCGCGGCTGGCCGCGTTCCTGCGCGAGGCGCTCCCGGTGGGGGACCGTCGACCAGCCGCCGTGGCCGCCGTCCTGCTTCCGGACGATGAGGACCGAGCGGCCTTCCTCCTCACGCGCAGGGCGGCGGGGCTTCGCGCCCACGGTGGCCAGTGGGCCCTGCCGGGCGGCCGGATCGACGCCGGGGAGACCGCCCCGCAGGCCGCCCTCCGCGAGCTCGCCGAGGAGGTGGGGCTGACGCTCGACGAGACGGCGGTGCTCGGCAGCCTCGACGACTACCTCACGCGGTCCGGATTCGTCGTCACGCCCGTCGTCGTGTGGGCGGGGCCGGTCGCCGAGCTCCGGGCCAACCCGGCTGAGGTCGCCTCGATCCACCGCGTCCCGCTCGCCGACCTCGACGCGCCGGGCGTGCCGCGCTTCCTGACGGTGCCCGAGCGCGAGCGGCCGGTCGTCCAGCTGCCGCTGCTCGGGACTCTGATCCACGCGCCGACGGCGGCCATCCTCTACCAGCTCCGCGAGGTGGTCCTCCACGGGCGCGCGACGCGCGTCCGCGACCTCGAGGAGCCGGTCTGGAAGCGGCGCTGACCCCGGCTTGACGCACCGGGCCCGCTGCCCGCTGATAGGGACGGCGGCCGGAGCCACGCCGAGGAGGAGATTGGGACATGACGCATGACCGGGTGGCCATCGTCACGGGCGGGGCGTCGGGGATCGGGCTGGCGACCGCCCGGAGGCTCGCGCACGAGGGGGTGCGCGTGGCGATCGTCGATCGCGCGGACCCCAAGGAGGCCGCGGAGGCGATCGTGGCGGCGGGGGGCGATGCGTGGGGGATCCGCGCGGACGTCGCGGACGAAGCGGAGGTTCGCGCGATGGCGGACGCGGTGCTGGCGCGCGCCCAGCGCGTGGACGCCCTCGTCAACGCGGCCGGCATCGGGTCGCCGCGGCCGGTCACGATCGACGAGGCCACGATGGCGGAGTGGCAGGCCCTCTGCGCCGTGAACCTGACCGGCACCCTCCTCTGCTGCCGGGCGGTGATCCCGGCCATGCGCCAGGGCGGTGGCGGCGCGATCGTCAACATCGCCTCGGAGCTGGGGCTGGTGGGCTCGCCGAGGAGCGCGATGTACGGCGCCACCAAGGGCGCTGTGGTCCAGCTCACGCGGGCCCTCGCCGTCGATCACGCGCCCGATCGCATCCGGGTCAACTGCGTCTGCCCGGGCCCGGTCGACACCCCGCTCCTCCGCGGCTCGGTCGCGCGCGCCCCCGACCCGGAGGCCAAGCTGCGCAGCGAGATGAGCTCGACCCTCCTCGGCCGGCTGGGCCGGCCGGAGGAGATCGCCAGCGTGATCCGCTTCCTGGTGTCGGACGAGGCGTCGTTCATGACGGGATCGATCGTCGTCGCCGACGGCGGCGTGACGGCCCGCTAGAGCGCGGCGTGCCCTCGTCCCTCGTTCGCGGGCGCTACGTCGTGGTCCGGGCCGTCGGCCGGGACGGGGCGGAGGTACTGGAGGACGCGGCGGTCTTCCAGGCGGACGGCGTCATCCGCGACGTCGGGCCGTACGAGACGCTCCGGCGGCGGCATGGGGCGGCCGAGGTGCTGGGCTCGCCGGACCACGTCGTGCTCCCGGGGTTCGTGAACGCCCACCACCACGTGGGGCTGACCCCGTTCCAGCTGGGGTCCCCAGACCATCCGCTCGAGCTCTGGTTCGCGAGCCGGCTCGGCGCCCGGGCGGTCGACCCCTATCTCGACACGCTCTACTCCGCGTTCGAGATGCTGGAGTCCGGGATCACCACCGTCCAGCACATTCACGGCTGGCGCGGCGCGCCCGCCTCCCGCGTGCGTGAGGTCGCCGACCGCATCCTCCAGGCCTACCGGGACGTGGGGATGCGCGTGTCGTACTCGTACATGCTCCGGGACCAGAACCGGCTCGCCTACCAGGCCGACCGGGAGTTCGTGCGCCGGCTGCCGCCGGACGTCGCGCCTGACGTCGACGCCTTCCTGACCGGCCAGGCGATTCCGGTCGCGGACCAGCTCGATCTCTTCCGGAGCCTCTGGGAGGCGCACGGCCGCAATCAGGGGGAGCGGATCCGCATCCAGCTCGCCCCGGCCAACCTCCACTGGTGCTCGGATGCCGCGCTGGCGGCGCTCGGGGAGAGCTCGGCCCGTCACGAGGTCGGGATGCACATGCATCTCGACGAGACCGCCTATCAGCGCGAGTACGCCCGGCGCCGGACGGGCGGCACGGCCGTCGAGCACCTGGAGCGGCTGGGCCTCCTGGGGCCGCGACTGACGCTGGGCCACGGCGTGTGGCTCACCGAGCGGGACGTCGAGCGGGTCGCCCGCCGGAGCGTGATGATCTGCACCAACCCGAGCTCGAACCTCCGGCTGCGGAGCGGCATCGCGCCCGTGAACCGCTTCCTGGGGGCCGGCGTGCGGGTGGGTCTGGGACTCGACGAGGCCGGCATCAACGACGACCGCGACATGCTCCAGGAGATGCGCCTGGCGCTCCGGCTCCATCGCGTTCCCGGGATGGACGACGGCGTCCCGACCAGCGCCCAGGTCTTCCGCATGGCGACCGAGGACGGTGCCGCCACCACGCCCTTCACCGGCCGGATCGGCGCGCTCGCGGCCGGCATGGCGGCCGACCTCGTGCTGCTGCCCTGGCGCGCCATCGCCCATCCGTATCTCGAGGCGGGGACGCCGGTGGTCGACGCCCTGGTGCACCGCGCCCGAGCCGCCGCCATCGACACGGTGCTGGTCGCCGGGGAAGCGGTGCTCCGGGAGGGGCGCGTCACGCGGGTGGACAAGGCGGCCGCCCTCGACGAGATCGCGGCGACGCTCGGGGCGCCGCGGTCACCGGAGGAGGAGCATCGCCGCCGGCTGTCGCGCGCCCTGATGCCGCACGTCCGCCGCTTCTACGAGGGATGGCTCGACCCGGAGTCCCTCGATCCCTTCTATCGTCAGAGCTCGCGGTCCTAGGGAGCTCGCGGGGCGGGGGATGCCCTCGCGGTACGGGGACGCGCGTTGGGCCGTCAGGGGGCGCGCTGTCTCGCGCGCGCCGCCCAGACGCGCGTCGCGTCGAGGTACCGGCTCCCGAACTCCACGCTCGGCTCGATCTCGCTGCCCTCGTGCCATTCGTTCCAGCTCGAGACGAGGACCCAGGGGGGATCGGTCGCCAGGGCCGCCTGCCAGGTGTCGTCGTAGGTCCTGCCGCCGGCGCGATCCACGACGGTGCCGGGCGTTCGCACCCCGCGGTCGTCGAAGCCCGGGGCGACCGCGGGGATGAACGGCCGCCCCACGCGGCGGGCGAGGCCGCCGAGCGCCCGGTAGGTCTCGCCGACGTCCCGGCCGCGGGCGAGGAACACGACTGGCGTGTACACGTGAAGCGCGTCGAACCGCCGGAGCCAGTCGGATCGCATCGAGAGCCACTCGGGGCCGGGCGCGTCGGCGACGAGGAAGAGCCGGCGGCCCTCGGCGGCCAGGCGCGCGCGCACCGCGTCCCAGGCCCGCGGGCGCAGGCGGTGCGACGCGTAGAGGAACACGACCGGCGCGCCGGCGACGCGGAGCCAGCTCGCCTCGCGCTCGTGGCGATCCAGGAGGCTCGCCAGGTCCGCCGCCACGCCCGACGCTCCCCGGCGCCAGAGCTCGCCCGTCTCGTAGTACGGGGCGAGGACCAGGCCGGCCTCGCCCGCGTGGCGGAACAGCGCGGCAAGGCCCAGCGCCTCCTCGCTCTCGCGCCCCCACCAGGACACCAGGAAGCCGTCGAGCCCCGCCCGGCGCGCCAGCGCGAATTGCGCGCGGATGCGGGCGGGGTCACGGCTGTCATAGGGCCCACCCTCGGGGTAGTGGGTCGCGCCGACGTCACGGCGCCCGGGGCCGACGTCACGGCGGGGATCGTGGAAGCCGAGGATTCGGGCCTCGGGCATCGCCAGGCGCGCGTGGTTCCAATGCCGCCAGCGCCCGGCCGGTCCATCCGGCGTCCCGTACCAGGGATAGTGAACGGCGAGGACGAGCCGCGGCAGTGCGGGCGCCGGTATCCCGTCGGCGTAGGGGATCGTCGGCGCTCCCGGCATGAGCCAGAGCGGCTGATCCCGCTCGACACGCCAGAGGCCGGCCGCCAGCGCCACCGGGAGCATCCCCAGCAAGACGGCGCGGGCGACGTGGCCCGCCCAGGACCTCACGAGCCTCAGTCCGCGCCGCTCAGCGGGCCCGGCCGACGCCGACCCGCCGGCACCAGCGCGCCACGGGACACCGCGAGCAGTGGGGGGACAGGGGCCGGCACACGTTCTGCCCGAAGGCCACCAGGAGGTCGTTGTAGCCGATCCAGTAGCGCGGAGGAAGCTTCGCCCGGAGGGCCAGTTCCGTCCGGTCCGGCGACTCGGTCCGCACGAACCCGAGGCGATTCGAGATGCGGTGCACGTGGATGTCGACACAGATGCCGGGCTTCCCGAACCCGACGGTGACCACGAGGTTCGCGGTCTTCCGGCCGACGCCCTTGAGGGTGAGGAGCGCGTCGAGGTCGTCCGGCACCCGGCCGTCGAATCGCTCCAGCAGGTCGCGGCAGATTGCCCGGATCGCGCGCGCCTTCGTCCGGTAGAAGCCGACGGGAAAGATCAGGCGGGCGATCCGGGACGCCGGCAGGCGCAGCATCGTCGCCGGCGTGTCCGCCACCCGGAAGAGCCGCTCGGAGGCCTCGCGCGTCGTGGCGTCCTGGGTGCGCAGCGAGAGCAGGCAGGCGATCAGGACGCGGAAGGGATCGGGCTGCTCCGCCGCCACCTCGGCGACGGCCGTGGGTCGCCACGACGGGGCCCGGCGCCGGAGCGTCCGTATCACGGCGCCGATCTCCTCGGGAGACATGGGCGCCAGGAGGGCGGCGGTGAGCCACCGGGGCCCGGGAGAGGATCGCACGCGCGAGCGAGGGGAGCGCACGGACGGCGATGGTACCTCGGCGCTCATGGCGCGTGCCAGCGGGGGAACGCGAGCGTCAGCGACGCGACATTCGCCGGGCCTGGAGCGTCGCGGCTGCCGTCGCGCCTTGACAATCGTGCAGACCGGCGCGGATCATCACATCGAGATGGGCGTCGTCCACGGTCTCGCGACCGCGCTCCTGGGAGCGGGCCTCGGCGTGCAGGTCTTCCTCTCCTTCCTCCTGGCACCCACGACCTTCCGCGTGGTCGACCGGCCCGTGGCCGTGCGTGTCATGGAGGGGGTCTTCCCGGGGTACTACGGTTTCGGGCTCACGACCCTGGCGGTCGCGCTCGCCCTGATCCTGGTGCTCGCCCTGCGGGACCCGACGCCCCTCCGCTGGGGCGCGGTGGCGTTGCTGGGGGTCACCCTGGTCGGCACCGTGTATGCGGGGCACGTGCTCCTGCCGGCCGCCCACGCGGCCCGTCTCCGCGCCCAGACCGCGCCGGCCGGCGATCTCGCGCCGCTCGAATTCTCGCGGCTCCACCGGCGGGCCGTGGCCGTCAACATCGCGATCTTCCTGACCGGGGCCATCGCGCTGGCGCTCCACCTGGGATGCGGTGTCGAGGCCCAGGGCCGGCAGGGTCGGACCGACCCGGTCGCTCGAGTGGCGTCCCAGGCAGTGGATGCCAACTGGCCGTCGCGACAGTGATTCTCTGATGACCGGGACCGATCAGCCGCCTCTCGAGGTCCTGGAGCTCGACCACGTCGTCCTGAAGGTCCGGGATCAGGCCGCCTCGCAGCGCTTCTACACATCGATCCTGGGGCTCCGCCTCGACCACGTGAACGAGGGGGCCCGGCTCGTCCAGCTCCGGGCGGGGCGGCATCTCATCGACCTCCTGCCGCTGGCCGCGGCGGAGACCGCCGGCCCCACGTCCCGGATGGACCACGTGTGCCTGTCCATCCGCTGCGAGGACCTCGCGCGCGTGGCGGCGTGGCTCCGCGAGCGAGGCGTCACGGTGGAGGGGAACGTCGTGCCGCGGCGGGGCGCCTTCGGGGACGGGGGCTCGCTCTACATCCAGGATCCGGACGGGTACCGGATCGAGCTCAAGCCCCGGAGCGGGGCTCACTCGTAGCGGAGCGCCTCGATCGGATCCAGTCGCGACGCCTTCTGCGCGGGGTAGAAGCCGAAGAACACGCCCACCGCTCCGGCGAAGGCAAACGCGAGGGCGACCGCCTGGACCGAGATGTCCGTCGACCACTCGGCCAGGTTGGCGATGACGGCCGAGACTAGGATGCCGATCCCGACGCCCATGATCCCGCCGACTGCCGACAGGGTCACGGCCTCCACTAGGAACTGGGCGAGGATGTCCCGCCCGCGCGCCCCGACGGCCATCCGGAGCCCGATCTCGCGGGTCCGCTCGGTCACCGACACCAGCATGATGTTCATGATGCCGATGCCGCCCACCAGGAGCGACACGGAGGCGATCGCCGCCAGGAGCATCGTCATGACGCGGGCCGACTCCTCCTGCGCCGCGAACATCTCGGCGAGGACCCGGACCTGGAAGTCGTCGTCCTGTCCAGGCTGCAGGCGGTGGCGCTGCCGCAGGATGGCGCGGATCTGCTCCTCGGCCTCGGCCATGAGGTCCGCCGACCGCACGCGCACGGTGATCGTTCCGACCGAGCGGGGATTGGACCGGTTGGTACCCAGGACCTTCTTCTTCGCCGTGGACAGCGGGATGAGGACCAGATCGTCCTGGTCCTGCCCGAACGCGGACTGACCCTTCGGCTCGAGGACGCCGATGACGGTGAAGGGGACCTTCTTGATCCGGATCGTCTGGCCGATGGCGTCCGTGTCCCCGAAGAGGCTCTGCCAGACGGTGTCCCCGAGCACGGCGACCTTCGCCGCCCCGTCCACATCCTGAGGTCCCAGCATCCGGCCGCTCGCCATGCCCCACTCGCGGGCCTCGGTATAGTCGGGCGTGACCCCCTGGATCACCGTGGACCAGTTGAGGTTGCCGAAGACCGTCTGGGCGGACCCGCGGACGGAGGGCGCCGCGACATCCACCGCGGGCACCTCGAGCGCGATAGCCCGCGCGTCCTCTTCGGTCAGGGTCTGCTGGCTGCCGAGGCCCCAGCGGATGCCCCCCGAGGTCTGGGCCCCCGGGAAGACCACCACGAGGTTCGACCCCATGGACCGGATCTGGTCAGCGATCCGCTGCTGAGCACCCGCGCCGACCGACACCATCGCGATGACGGCGGAGACCCCGATGACGATGCCGAGCATGGTGAGGGCGGTCCGGAGTTTGTTGACGCGAAGCGAGGCGAGCGCCATCCGCACCGCCGCCCAGGCCTTCACGCGGCCACCTCCTCGCCGAGCGTCGGCAGCACCGCCTCAGCGTCGGCGGGAGCTGCGACCGGCGTGTCCGAGCGGAGGCGCCCATCTCGGAACACGACGATCCGCGACGCGAACTGGGCGATGTCGTCCTCGTGGGTGACCAGCACGATCGTGATCCCGCGGCGATTCATCCGCTGGAGGATCGCCATGATCTCCACGCTCGTGCGCGTGTCAAGGTTCCCCGTAGGCTCATCGGCGAGGATGAGCCGGGGCTCGTTGACGAGGGCGCGCGCGATTGCCACGCGCTGCTGCTGCCCGCCCGAGAGCTGGCTCGGGCGGTGGGACGCGCGGCTCTCGAGCCCCACCTCGCGGAGCCGCGCGAGAGCGCGATCGCGCCGCTCGCGGGCGCTCGTGGCCCCATAGAGAAGGGGCAGCTCCACGTTCTCCAGCGCGGACATCCGCGGGAGGAGGTTGAACGTCTGGAACACGAAGCCGAGCTTCAGGTTACGGATGGCCGCGAGCGCGTCCCGCGACAGCTTCGACACGTCGTCGCCGTCGAGCCGGTAGGCTCCCGCGGTCGGGGTGTCGAGGCAGCCCAGGAGGTTCATGAAGGTGGACTTCCCGGAGCCAGATGGCCCCATGACTGCAACGAACTCCCCGGGCGCGATGTCCAAGCTGACACCGCGGAGAGCGAGGACCTGGTGCTCCCCCAGCTGGTAGGTCTTCACGAGGTCGCGGACCTCGATCAGAGGTGGGCCCGCCGCTGAAGTCATCGCATCACAGGCGCATACGCGGGCCGCCCGACGGGGCCGAAGTGCGCCCCGCGCCCCCGGACGCCGTGCCCACGAAGACGTCCTGGCCTACCTTGATCTCGCCTGAGACGACCTCCGAGTAGGTGCCGTCCGACAGCCCCACCATGATGGCGACGGCCTGGGGCTTTCCGTCCGGGCCGGGGACGTAGACGCGCGCGGCCGTGGCGACCGGCGCCGTCGCGCCGTCCTGGGCCGGGACAGACGCGTCGAAGCGCTTCTGCTGGTCGGGCGTCAGGATGGCCCGGATCTTCTCGCGGAGCTCGGTCCGGGCGCGCCGACGCTGGGCTCCGGCCGCCTTGTCATCGCCGCCCTGGGCTCGCGCCGCGGCGAACGCCTGGCGGGCTTCCTCGAAGACCGCGTCGAGCTTCGTCTGCTGCTCCGGTGTGAGAGCGAGCTCCCGCACGATCGTGGCTCGCATCTCGCGGAGCCCGCCACTGCCTGACCCGCCGCCGGACGGAGCGCCCGTCCCCCCGGCCGGTCCCCGCCCGCCGGCATCGTCGGCGCCGGTGCGAGCCCGCGGCGCGGCGATCGGATCGGCTCCGCTGTCCGCGGGCGGCCGGAACCTGAGCGCCGCGTTGGGCACCCGGAGCGCGTCCTCACGCCGATCGACCTGAACGCGCACGTTCGCCGTCATACCGGGAAGGAGCGTGCGATCGGGATTGGGAACGGTGATGACCGTCGTGTAGCTGACCACGTTCTGCACGACCTGAGCGGCCTTGCGGATCTGGGAGATCTCGCCGCGGAACGTGCGACCCGGGAACGCATCGACGGTGAAGACCGCGATCATGCCCTCGCGGAGGCGGCCGACGTCGGCCTCGTCCACCGCCGCCTCGACCTGCATCCGGGTGAGGTCCTGGGCGATCGTGAACAGCGTGGGCGCCTGGAGGCTGGCCGCGACCGTCTGGCCGGGGTCGATGGTCCGCGACACCACGACGCCGTCGACCGGAGCCCGGATCTCCGTGTGGACGAGGTCGAGCCGCGTCTGCTCGAGCGCGGCTTGCTTCTGGCGCACCGTGGCCTCGGCGGCCTTGAGCTGAGCCTCGGCCACCTGCAGCGTCGCCTGCGCGGACGCGACCTGGGCCTTCGCCGCCCGGACCTGAGACTCGCCCGCCACCAGCTGGGCCTGGGAGGACCGGAGCGCCGCCTGACCGGCGCGCTCCTGTGCCCGTGTCGCCTCGAGCTGAGCCTGGGCGGTGTCGTAGGCTGTCTGGGCCTGGTCGCGCTCGCTCTTCGAGATGAGCTCCTGCCTGGCGAGGTCGATCCGGCGGTCGAGCTCGAGCTTGGCGTTGCTCGCGGTGGCGGCGTCACGGGCGATGTTGGCCTGTGCGGTGGCGATGACCGCCCGGGCGTTCTCCACGTCGGCCCGCATGCGCTCGACGTTGGCTTCGGCCGTCACGGCGGCCGCCCGGGTGTTCTCCACGTCCGCCCGGACCTTCTCCACGTTGGCGCGCTGGTTGAGCACCTGCGCCTCCGCGCTGTCGAGGTCGGCCGTGGCCGCGTTGACCTTGGCCTGGAACACGTCGGTCTCGATCCGCGCGATAAGCTGCCCTCGGCGGACCGGTGTGTTGAAGTCGACCAACACCTCCCGGACCTGGCCAGACACCTGGCTGCCCACCTGGACGGTGGTGACGGCGTTGAGCGCGCCGGTCGCCGACACCGTGGCGAGGATAGTGCCGCGATCCACCGTCGCCGTGCGGAAGCGGGTCGCCGGCGTCCGGCTCGTCGAGAAGACATAGCCCGCCGTCACGAGGGCCGCCAGCACCCCGACGACCACCACGACGAGCGCCCGCCGCCGTCCCATCAGCTTCATTGTCGCATCCCGCCTCGTCGCTCCACTAGCTTGGACGCAGGCGGCCGGCGGAGTGTTCGCGGCCCCAGAAGGGCCTAGGGACGGCCGACGACCCGATCGAGGACCGCGAGCCCGACTCGGTAGTCGGTCACCGCCCGGACGCTGTCCGCCTCGGCGTTCGTCAGCGAGAGCTGAGCCTCGGTGAGCTCCAGGATCGTCCCCACCCCCGCGTCGTATCGGCCCTGGGCCAGCCGGAGGTTCTCCTGCGCGGACTCGACGGCCTTCTCCGTGGCGCCATACCGCTCGGCCGCCTCGACCACCGCGATGTAGGACTGCTCGACCTCGAGGCGGACCTGAAGCTCCACGGTCTCGTAGTCGGCTCGGGCCGTCTCGACCAGGGCCTGGGTCTCTTTCACCCGGGCCTGGGTGAAGAAGCCCTCGAACAGATTCCACGTCAGCACCCCGGCGATCGACCACGTATCGCCGAAGGACACGCCGGACACGCCGTCCGTCGACACGATCGCGTCGTCGCTGGCCGTCCCGGCGCTGCCGTTGACCGTGAGGTCAGGCAGGTAGCGCGCCTTCGCGCCGGACAGCTGGGCGCGGGCCGCGTCTAGCCGGGCCTGGGATTGACGGAGCTCGGGCCGGTTGCCGAGAGCCTCCGCCAGCAGCTGCGTGGAGTCCAGCGTCACGGGCTCGTAGGTCAGGATGTCGTTGATCTCGATGGGCACCGTCGCCTCGAGACCGAGGGCGTTGGCCAGGGTGGTCTGGCTGAGGCGGACCAGGTTGCGGGCGCGGATCACGTCAACGCGGGCGTTCGCCACCTCGACCTCGGCCTTGGTCACGTCCGACTTCGGCTTGGTGCCGACGTCGAAGAAACCCTGGGCGCTCCGGAGGTTCAACTCGGAGCGCGCCAGCGCGGCGTCGGCGACCCCGACAAGCCGGCGGGCCTGCAGCAGGTTGAAGTACGCTTGACGCACGTTCTGGACGACCAGGTCGCGCACACGCTCAAGCTCACCCGATGCCACCCGGCTCCCGGCCTTCGCCTCATCGACGAGCGCCGCCGTCTTGCCGAAGTCGTAGATCAGCTGGCGTCCCAGGATCGTGGCGAAGGTGCTCTCGCTCCGCGTCCGGTCGTTCGTCGAGGAGCTCTTGACCTCGCTGGTCTGGACGCCGGCCTGGAGGTCGAAGCGCGGGTAGTAGGCCGACCGCGCCTGGGGGACCCGCGCCTGCGCCGCGGTGAGGGAGCCCTGGGCCGAGCGGATCGTGGGCTGCTGGCGAAGCGCCAGTGCGGTCGCCTCCGGGAGTGTGAGCCGAAGCGGCGTGGTCGACCCGGAGCGCGGCGCCGCTGCCGCGGGCGCTGGCGTCGGTGCGGCCGGCGATGACGCGGGCGGCGGCGTCGGGGCCGGGGTCACGGGAGGAGCGGGCGTCGTCGGCGCGGGAGGCGTTGTCGTCTGGGCCCACGCAGGAGCCGTAACCATGAGGCCAAGCGCCAGCGCGACACCGTAGCTCGGCCGCGCGCGACGGGATCGAGTGCGCATCGGTGTGGAATCTCCCTTGTCGAGGTGCACGGCCCGAGGGGCGAAGCAGCCTGGCCGAAGGCTCAGGCCGCGCCCTCCTGTTCGTGCGCGAGGTGTCTCGGGAAGCGCTCCTCGAGCATGGTGTAGAGCGTGGGAATCAGGATCAGCGTCAGGCCGGTCGAGGCCATGAGGCCTCCGATGACCGCCCGCGCCAGGGGCGCGTTCGCCTCGCCGCCGACGAGCCAGCCCAGCGCCATCGGCATCAGGCCGAACACGGTCGCCAGGCTCGTCATCAGGATCGGGCGCAGCCGGGTCCGCCCGGCGCGCACGACCGCCTCGGCCAGCGGCAGGCCGCGGCGCCGCAGCTCGTTGGTGTACTCAACGAGGAGCACCCCGTTCGAGACCACGATGCCGACCATCATGATGATCCCCATGAAGGAGGTGGTCGAGAGGGTCGTGCGGGTCACGAAGAGGGCGATGATGACGCCGATGAGGCCCATCGGCACCGAGAACATGATGATAAACGGATCCTTGAGCGAGCGGAACTGGGAGGCCATGACCATGTAGACGAGCATCAGGGCCAGAACACTCATGAAAGCCAGGCTGGAGAACGCCTCGCGCTGCTGGGCCGTCTGGCCGCCCATCTGGAGCGCGAAGCCGGACGGCAGTTGGATCGTCCGCAGGCGCTGCTCGATGTCGTCGGAGATCGCCCCGAGGTCGCGTCCCGCCGGATTCCCCGAGACGCGGATCAGCCGCTGCTGGTACTTCCGCTCGATCTCGACCGGGGACACGCTGCGCCGGATGTCGGCGATGGTGGACAGCACGATGGGGCGCCCGGCGGGGGCGGTGACGAAGATCTTCCCGAGATCCTCGGGCCGCACGCGGAAGGGCTCGTCGAGCTGCACGACGATGTTGTACTGGTTCCCGGAGCGCGGATCCGTGAAGATCGACGGATTGACGCTCACGTTGGAGTTCAGGGAGAAGAGCGCGGCCTGCGCGACGTCGCGCTGGGTCAGCCCCGCCGTCGCTGCCTTTTCGCGATCCACCACCACGCTGAACTGCGGATAGTTGCCCTCGCGGCTCACCTGGACGTCGGCGACGCCCGGCGTGTCGCGCATGACCCCGGCCACCTGGCGGGCCACGATGGGCGCATCGTCCAGGTCGTAACCCAGAACCTCGACCTCGAGTGGGTTCTGGGAGCCCCGGTTCAACACCCGGCTGATGATGCCGCCGAGGTTGAAGTAGGTGAGGGATCCGGGGAACTCCCCGACGAACCGCGGCCGGACCGCGTTGACGATCTGAACGTCGCTCCGCTTCCGCCGGTCGGGCGTGTCCAGGTACACCTGGACCTGCGCCGCGTGGGGCCCGGTGTTGCCGGTGAACAACGCGGAGCGGCCGCCGGGGATGCCGACGCTCGACACGATGGACTTCAGCTCGCCTGGCAGGAGGTTCTGCCGAACGAGCGCCTCGATCCGGGCGACCATCTTCTCGGTCTCTTCGACGCGAGTGCCGAGGGGGCCACGGAGCGTGACGCGGAACTGGCTCTCGTCCGAGTTCGGGAAGAACTCGGACCCGATCAGGGGGAGCAGCGCGAGGCTCGCCAGGAAAACGCCGAGCACACCCAGTACCACCGTCTTGCGATGACCCAGGGCCCAGCGGAGGACGTCCTGGTACCCGCTATCGAGGCCGTCGAACAGCACCTGGCTCCAGGCCATGAAGCGGTCGCGGATCCGACTCTTGCCCCCGGCGCGAAGCCGCTCGGGCTTGAGCAGGCGGAGACACATCAGGGGCGTGACTGTCCGCGACACCAGGAAGGATGCGAAGAGCGAGAACGAGATCGTGAAGGTCAGCGGGATGAAGAGGAGCTTGGCCTGACCTTCCAGGAAGACGGTGGGCAGGAAGACCACGATCGTGGTGATGGTCGAGACGAAGATCGGCATCGCGACCTCGCGGGCCGCATCGAGGACCGCTGCGCGGCGGTCCTTCCCGGGCATGGCGAGGTGGCGGTTGATGTTTTCGAGCTCGACGATCGAGTCGTCGACGAGGCGCCCGACGGCAAGGGCCAGCCCGCCCAGGGTGAAGATGTTCAGCGTCTGGCCCAGGAAGTACATGGCGATCAGCGTGCACATGATCGACAGGGGGATCGCGACGGAGATGATCACCGTCGACAGCACGCTCCGCAGGAAGATGAGGATGACGAGGAACGCGAGCGTCGCCCCCTGGATCGACTCGTGCCAGAGGCTCTCGATCGACTGTCGGATGTAGGTCGACTGGTCGAAGGTCAGCCCCACCTTCACCCCGGGCGGAATGCGGTCGAGCTTCGGCAGGAGCGCGCGGACGCCGTCGACCACCTCGATGGTGTTCGCGGAGGGCTGCTTGTTCACCCGCAGGTAGACGGCCCGCTCGCCGTCGACCCGGACGATGCTCGTCTGCTGCTCGGACGAGTCCAGGACGTAGCCGAGGTCCCGGACCCGAACGGGGACGTCGCCCACCTTGCGGACGACGATGTCCTCCATCGGCTTGACGAGCTGGAACTGGTTGTTGGTGAACAGGTTGTAGTCGATGCTGCCGATCTTGATGTCGCCCGACGGCATGAGGAAGTTCGAGTCGTTGACGGACCGGACGACGTCCAGCACCGAGATGCCCTTGGCGTACAGTAGGTCGCGGTTCAAGTTCACCGCGATCTGTCGGATCTTTCCGCCGTCGACATTGGCCGCCGCGACGCCGTTGATTCGTTCGATCTGCGGCTCGATCGTGTTGTAGGCGATGTCGTAGAGTTGGCGCTCGTCGAAGCCGCCCCCGGAAACCGTGATGAGACAGACCGGAATATTGGAGAGATCAGCGCGGATGATGAACGGCTGCTTGATGCCCGATGGCAGCGTATTGCTGATCTGCTGGATGCGCTGGATGATGTCGTTCTGGCCGGCGTTCAGGTCCGCATCGTAGTTGAACCAGGCCTGGACGACCGAGATGCCCTGCCGGCTGCGGGACTCGACGTGGTGGACGCCGGGCACGGCACTCACGACCTTCTCGATCGGGTAGGTGACCGTCTTTTCGATGTCCTGGACGTTGGCGCCCGTGTAGACGGTCCCGACTGTAATCACCGGCTGGTTGATGTTCGGGAACAAGTCGATGGACAGTCGCTTGAGCGACGTGCCGCCCAGGACCACGATGGCGAGGGCCGCCATCAGGACCGCGATCGCGTTCCGTACCGCGACGAGCGTCAGCCACATGTGGGGGTCTCGATGTGGGTGGAGGCCTCAATAAGCCTTCGCGGGCACGGCCCGGACGGCCATGCCCTCGCGCACGAGATCCTTGCCCTGGAGGATGACCTCCGTATCCGGGCTCAGACCCTTGGTTACCTGGACGACGGGTCCATCCGTGGGACCGAGCTCGACCGGCATCAAGGCGACCTTGCCCTCGCGCACGATCATCACTGTCGGTCGACCCTCGCCGCCCGTCAGCGCCTCCAGCGGCACGAGCAGGGCGTCGGGGCGAACCTCGATGAGCAGGTCGACCCGTGCGTACATTCCGGGCTTCAGGAGGTCGTCAGGATTGGGGATGTCGACCTCGAGCCCCATCGTCCGGGTCCGGGGGTCGAGCGCGTGGACGATCCGCGCCACCTTGCCCGAGAACTGCCGGCCGGGATACGCGTCGCTCGTCAGCCGGACGGTGTTGCCGACCCCGACCCGGGCCACGTCCCGCTCGGGCACCTCCAGCTGGACCTTGACCGGATTGATCTCCTGCAGCGTCACGATGCCGATGGAGGCGTTGCTGGTCGCCGCGGCCTGATTGCTCACCGCCGCGCCGACGTCGAGGTTGCGCTGGGAGATATAGCCGCTGAACGGGGCGAGGATGCGCGTGTCGTCGAGGCGCATCTGCGCCATGCGCTGGGCGGACCGCTGCTGCTCGACCTGGGCCTCGGCCAGGCGGACCTGGCTGTCGGTCGTGGCGATCTGGACCCGGGCCGCCTCGACCTGGGCCTGCTGGGCGCTCACGGCGGCCTGAGACGCCTCGTACGTCGTCCGGGCGTTGTCCCGCTCCTGGGCGGCGACGAGCCCCTTGGCGAACAGTTCGTTGAGCCGCTCGGCCTGCCGCTGGTCGTTCGCCAGGACCGCCTGAGCTCTCGCCAGCAGCGCCTGCTGGTTGAGCAGGTTCGCCTTCGTCGACTCGAGGTTCGAGCGCGCCACCTGCAGGCTCGCCACGGCCGTCGCCAGGGCCGCCCGCGATTGATCGAGGGCGTTCTCCATCTCCGTCGGCTCGATCTCGACCAGGAGCTCGCCGGACTTCACGAACTGCCCGCGCTCGACGTGGATCGCGCGGATGTATCCGGAGGTCTTCGCGAAGATCGGCGTCTGCCGGTTCGGCAGCACGTCGCCGGTGAAGGACAGCGTGACGTCCAGCGCACGGCGCTCCGGCTTGACGACGCCCACCTGGATCTCGCGGTTGACGCGCGGCACGGCCCGGGCCTGCTGGTCGCGGAGACGGCCGATCACGAGGGCCACCACGACGCCCAGGAGCACGAGGAGGACCAGCGACACGCGGTAGCGCCGGACGAAGGCCATCAGGAGGACCCCGAGGGTGCCAGGAGGATCCCGTGGAGACAGAGATCCGCCACCCGCTGGCCGAGAACCTCCGCCGGAGTGTCGTCGGCGTGGTTCAGCGTCGTGCCCCACACGAGGCCAATCAGCATCGAGGGCCCGATGTCGCGGTCCACCTTCCGGAAGACGCCCGTCTCGGCCCCGCGCTCGAGCAGCCGGGCCAGGCCCTCCGCGATGCGGTCACGGCGCGCCCGCACGACCTGCTTCTTGCGGAGGAAGAGCCGCGCCTCCCCCTGCTGCAGGAGCCGGAAGAAGGGAAGGTGGCGGGCGAAAGTCTGCACGATCGCCTCGATCATGCGCAACAGGGCGACCGCCGCCGGGAGCTCCTCCGCCTCCACGCGCTCGAGGCGGTCAATGAGCAGGTCGAACGCCTCGGCGACGACCCCCAGGTAGAGATCCTCCTTCGACGGGAAGTAGCGGTAGAGGGTGCCCTTGCCGACCCGCGCGGCCTCCGCGATGTCGTCCATGCAGACGACGTGATAGGCGCGGGCTGCGAAGACGCGCGACGCCGCCGCCACGATCTGCTCGCGCTTTGCCGCCTGCCGCGATGCCCGGACCGCGTCCTTCATGGCGTTGTTCCCTGCTCCCGGTGGTGACCGTCCACGGTGGGCCGTCGGCGGTGAGTGGAACTGACCGGTCAGTCCGCCGCACTTTAGTCTCGGCAGGGCCGCGGTGTCAAGCGAACGCCCCCGGAACGCGGGGTCCGCCGGCACCGCACGGCCTTGTGAAGATTTTCTCGATGTCCGGGCCGATTTTTTGTTGACAGCCCCAAATCTCGTATGACAGGATTCGCCCGCCCACAAGATACGGTATGCTCCTCGATCGGCGTGATCAGGGATGCAATGGCCGTCCGGTTGGGATGGTGTAAGGAACTAGGGTCAAGGAGGTTCGGCATGGCGATCACGGCGACGCGTCCCCCCCGAGTCGGCAAGTGGACGGAGCAGGCGCTCCGGGTTCTGCGGGAGCGCTATCTCACGCGCGAGGGGGACCGGGCGCAGGAGACCCCCGAGGAGATGTGCTGGCGGGTGGCGGTCGCCATCGCCCAGGGGGAGGAGCGCTGGGGCAAGAGCCCGGCGGTGGTCCACGAGATCGCCTGCGCCTTCTACGACATGATGGTGGACGGGAAGTTCCTGCCGAACTCCCCGACCCTCATGAACGCCGGCAAGGGGAACCAGCTCCAGTACTCGGCCTGCTACGTTCTCCCGGTCGGCGACTCAATGGAGGAGATCTTCGACGCCGTGAAGTCCGCCGCCATCATCCACAAGTCGGGGGGCGGGACGGGCTTCGCCTTCTCGCGCCTGCGCCAGAAGGACGCGGTCGTCACCTCCACCGGCGGCAAGGCCTCCGGCCCCGTGTCCTTCCTGCGGGTCTTCAACGGCGCGACCGAGGCGGTGAAGCAGGGGGGCACCCGGCGGGGCGCCAACATGGGAATCCTCCGGATCGATCACCCCGACATCCTCGAGTTTATCGGATGCAAGCTCGACGGCGGCATCGTCAACTTCAACATCTCCGTCGCGGCCACCGACCGCTTCATGGACGCCATCCAGAAGGGCGAGGAGTACGAGCTGATCGCCCCGCACAACGGCGAGGTGGTCAGCCGGCTGCCCGCCCGTGACGTGTTCGACCAGATAGTCCGGGCGGCGTGGCAGACCGGCGATCCCGGCATGGTCTTCATCGACCGGATCAACGCGAGCCCGGCGAATCCGACGCCCGAGATCGGCCTGGTGGAGGCCACGAATCCCTGCGGCGAGCAGCCCCTCCTGCCGAACGAGGCCTGCAATCTCGGGTCGATCAACGTGGCGACCTTCGCGCGCCGGCAGGCGGACGGGGAGTGGGCGGTCGACTGGACCGAGCTCGAGCGGGTGGTGCGGCTGTCGGTCCGGTTCCTCGACGACGTGATCGAGGTCAACCCCTATCCGCTCCCGGAGATCGACGAGACCGTCAAGGCCAATCGCCGGATCGGCCTCGGCGTCATGGGCTGGGCGGATCTCCTGTTCCGCATGGGCATCCCGTACGACAGCCAGCCGGCGCTCGACCTCGGTGACCGGCTCATGGCGTTCATCAACGAGAAGGCGCACGACCAGTCGGCCAAGCTGGCCGAGGAGCGGGGGCCGTTCCCCAACTGGCCGCGGTCCATCTACAAGCACGGGCGGCCCCTCCGGAACTCGACGGTCACGACCATCGCCCCCACCGGGACGATCTCGATGATCGCCGGGTGCTCCTCCGGGGTGGAGCCGGCCTTCGCGGTGGCCTTCACCCACAAGGTGGGCGACCGGGTCCTGCCCTTCACCAATCCGATCTTCGCGGAGGTGGCGCGGGAGCGCGGCTTCTACTCGGATGCCCTCATGGAGGAGGTCGCCAAGCGCGGCGTGGTCCATGGGCTCGGCGGGGTGCCGGAGGACGTCCGGCGGGTCTTCGTCACGGCGCACGAGGTGCCCTTCGAGTGGCACGTCCGGCACCAGGGGGCGTTCCAGAAGTACACGGACAACGGCGTGTCCAAGACGATCAACCTGCCCAATTCGGCGGCGATCGACGACGTGGCCCGGGCCTACCTCCTGGCCTGGGAGCTCGGATGCCTCGGCATCACCGTATTCCGGGACGGCTGCAAGGAGGGAGTGCTCTCCATCGGCACCAAGGCGGGCCGCGGCGACAAGCGCGCCGAGGCGGCCCCGCCGCCCGCGGTTGTCAAGCCCCGTCCGCGGAGCCTCACGGGTCGGACCTACCGCGTCGAGACGCCCCTCGGCACGGCCTACACCGTCGTGAACGAGCATGGGGACGGCGAGCCCTTCGAGGTCTTCGTCTCGGTCGGGAAGGCCGGATCGGACACGATGGCGGTCGCCGAGGCCATGGGGCGGCTGATCTCGCTGGCTCTCCGCATGCCGTCGCCCCTGTCGCCGAAGCGCCGCCTCGAGGAGATCGTCGCCCAGCTCGCGGGGATCGGTGGCGGCCGGCCGCTCGGCTTCGGTCCGCAGCGGGTGCTCTCCCTCCCGGACGGCATCGCGCGCGTCCTGGCGGAGCACCTCGGCCACGCCAAGGTGGAGGAGGCCGAGCCCGGGGCGGCGCCGGAGGCCAAGCTCGTGGCGGGGGACATCTGCCCGGAGTGCGGCCAGGCAACCTTCGTCTACGAGGAAGGCTGCAAGAAGTGCTACGGGTGCGGCTTCAACGAGTGCTGAGCCCCGCGTCCTGAGCCCGCGTCCGCCCGACCGTCGCGCTCCCGGCCATGGCCGCGGGGCGCGGCGGTCGCGGGGCGGGTACGATCGCGTCGCGCATGAATCCGAGCATCCCCACCGACTACCCGACGGCCGGCAGCTGGCTTGCGGGCTTCGTCCGCTCCCACGCCAAGCGCGAGAGCCCTCGCATCGAGGTGCTGCTCGACACCGCCGGGCCACGCGAGGGCCGGTCCTACGGAATCCGGCTCGAGCTCGACGGACGTTTCGCGCCTGCTCCGGACTCGCCGCCTATCGAGCTCGACTTCCAGGAGGTGGTGGAGGGGCGGCCGCGCTTCGCCTGGTGCGCGGCGCTCGGGGAGCGCGTCCGGGCGACCGCTCGGGAGCTGCTCGCCGCGCCTCCCGCCACCGGCTGACGCGCCGGGCCGTCCAGCCCGCGGGTCGACGCCTCGCCGCGGGTTCGCCCGATGCGAGGTCCGGGGCACCGTGACTGGCCCCGGTCCCCGGCGCGAGAGCTCGGGCCGCTGGTACGCGGTCGGGGACGTCAACGCGTTCTTCGGCCTCGCCGTCGACAACCTCACCAACCTGGTGGTCCTGGCCGGCCTGCTCGTCGGCGTGTTCGGCTTTCCCGCCGACCTCGTGCTGTACCGGATCATTCCCGGAACGGCTCTGGGGGTCCTGGCGGGGGATCTCTGGTACACGTGGCTGGCCTGGCGCCTGGCCCGGGAGACGGGGCGGGCGGACGTAACCGCCATGCCCTTCGGCATCGACACGCCGTCGCTCTTCGGCATCACGTTCGGGGTCCTGGGACCGACGATGCTCGCGACCAAGGACCCGGTGCTCGCCTGGAAGGTGGGCATGGGCGTCACCGTGGCGATGGGCGTCGCGAAGCTCGGGCTGGCGTTCGCCGGCGAGTGGGTGCGGCGCGTCGTGCCGCGGGCGGGGCTCCTCGGCTCGATCGCGGGCGTGTCGGTGCTCCTGATCGCCTTCCTGCCCATGCTCAAGGTCGTCTCGGACCCGCTGGTGGGCTTCCTGTCGCTCGGGCTGATCCTCGTCACTCTCGTCGGACGGATCGCGCTGCCCGGCCGGCTGCCGGGCGCCCTGGCCGCGGTCGTCGTGGGGAGCGTCGTCTACGCGCTCGAGCGCTGGGCGGGGATCGCGCCGGGCGCACACACCCTGACGGTGCCGGGGGAGTGGCGCCTGGCGATCCCCTGGCCGACCCTCGGCTGGCTCGACGCGCCCGGCGAGACGTGGAGCGCGCTGGCGATCGCCTTGCCGTTCGCGCTCGCGACCGTCATCGGGGGCATCGACAACACGGAGAGCGCCATCGCCGCGGGCGACCGCTACCGGACCCGGGACGTGCTGCTCACCGAGGCGCTGGCCACGATCCTCGCGGGGGTTGCCGGAGGCGTGGTACAGAACACCCCGTATGTCGGCCATCCCGCCTACAAGGCGATGGGTGCGCGCGCCGGGTACACGCTCGCGACCGGGCTCCTGATCGGCCTCGGGGCGATCGGAGGGGTCGTCTCGATCCTCGTCGGCTTCGTGCCGGAGGCCGCGGTGGCACCCATCCTCGTCTTCGTCGGCCTCGAGATCACCGCTCAGGCATTCCTCGCGACCCCCCCGCGGCATGCCCCCGCGGTCGCGCTCGCATTCGTCCCGACCACCGCGGCCCTCGTGATGATCCAGTTGAGCGGCATTCTCGGCAGTGTCGGGCTCGGGCCGGACGCCATCCACGGCGATGCGGCGGCCGCCGTCGAATCGCTCCGCCTCCTGGGGAACGGCTTCATCCTGTCGGCGCTGCTCTGGGCGGCCGCGGCCGCCACGATCATCGACCGCCGATTCCGCGCCGCGGCCGCGTTCCTGGCCGTCGCGAGCCTCGGCACCCTGTGCGGGGC